>DATFDA010000259.1:0-13274 GCA_035252525.1 Candidatus Angelobacter sp.
TTCGATTCCCAATCTCCGTAAAAACAGTTTGGCAATCGCGCCCAGGGCCACGCGCGATGTCGACTCCCTGGCTGATGCGCGCTCCAGAACATAACGCGCTTCGGGAAAGTTGTACTTCAGCGCGCCGGCCAGATCAGCATGCCCAGGGCGCGGTGATGCCACACGCTTATGCTTCTCCGGATCGCCGGCCTCAACCGGCAATATCTCCTGCCAGTTCTTCCAGTCCTTATTAGCGATCAGGATTGCGATGGGCGAACCTATCGTCTTGCCGTGACGCACTCCGGAAACAATGTGGGCTGAGTCGCGTTCAATCTTCATGCGGCCGCCACGGCCGAATCCCTGCTGCCGACGCCACAACTCGCGATCAATGAACGCCTGATCGATTTCAAGCCCCGCAGGTACACCGGAAAGAAACGCCACCAGCGTCTCTCCATGCGATTCCCCGGCGGTAAAGTAACGCAGCATGCCCCTGTTTGATCTCCCAGATGAGCTGTTCAATCACGCTGTGACAAACCATTGATTGTAGCCGATGAAGATGCGCAGCAGAAAACGCAGGGCCAGACCGGAACACGCCTGGGTTGGTCGATGACCCGTCTCTCTAGGCACTACATCCAGTTTCGGTAATTATTTGCAGCAGCGGAGCAGGCCCATCCAGCCGCACTTTGTTCATCGGCTGCAAATGTTTTCTTCCGTCTCTCCGGTCTGTAGGTGTGCGCCATTCCGTTTTGGCAATTGTTATCCGCCCCACACATATGCGTCCTGCTGTTCGAGGCCCATCCATGCCAGCACCCGGCAAGCGAACTGGTGCGCCATTTCCGGCAGAGTTGATGGGCGATTGTAAAAGGTAGGAATCAGGGGATAGATGGTTGCCCCGGCCTCGGCAGCCCACGTCATGTTGCGCAGGTGCACGCGATTGAACGGCGTTTCGCGGATGCAGAGCACCAGCGGACGCTTTTCTTTGAGGCACACGTCGGCCGCTCTATCGATGAGGTTGCCCGCGAAGCCATGAGCAATTCTGGCCAGAGTGCCCATGCTGCAGGGAAGAATAATCATCCCATGCGTCCTGTACGACCCGCTGGCGATATTCGCTCCGATATCGTCAACATTCTGTTGCCGGATCTTCTTTGATTTTTTCCCCAGAAGCTGCTGCACCAGATTGTTGCGGCCTTTAATCTCAAGTTCTTCAGCAAAGACGCGCAACGCGTTGTTGGAGGCAATGAAGTTCACCGTCTGCACGCGCGGGTCGCGTTCCAGCAGCAGCAGCAGCGCTCGTGTGAATTCGGCCCCGGAAGCGCCAGTGGCTGCCACCGTAAGTACATGGGCTGTTGATTGGGATGAATTCTGCATCTAAAGAGGTAAGCTCAAGCCTAACCCCTGGTGAAACGTTGAGCAAGAGACTGACCCGGCACTCTGCTGCCGGATTGGATTATGGGAAGTGTCTCTATAATTCGGGCCCGACGCCGCACCGCCGCCCAGCAGCTTGCGCTTCAGCAGGTAAAGCGCGAGATCAACGCCACCGATCCGCACGGCCGCCTGAAGTACCTGCGCGACTTCACGGAAGCCTACCTCAACTACACACGGGTATTGAGCGCGGCAGAGCTGGAGCAGCAGTGCCGCTCGGCGGATGTGCTGCTGGTGGGCGACTATCACGCGCTTGCGGCCTCGCAACGTTTTGCCGCTGAGCTGCTGGAGAAGCTGGCCGCATCAGGGAGACCGGTGATCCTGGCCCTGGAAATGGTTTTCACACGTGACCAGCGCGCGCTGGACCGCTGGTTCCGCGACGAAATCAGTGAAGATGAGCTGCGCGCCGCAATCCGCTATGACGCGGAATGGGGCTACGACTGGGAGCCGTTTGCACGTCTTTTGCACCAGGCGCGTTGTTGCTCGGCGGGAGTTCGTGGCATTGATTCCGGCCCTCGCGGCAATATGCGGCGCATTGGAGCGCGTGATCGCTATGCTGCGCGCAAAATTGCAGAGCTGCGGGAGAAATTTCCGAATGCAGTGATCGTCGCCTTGTTTGGGGAGGCGCATCTTGCTCCGGGACATCTGCCGCGCTGGCTGCGACAAAGCCGGCCCGCTGACCGCATATTGACGGTGCTGCAGAACGTGGATGAACTCTACTGGAAGTCGGCCGGTGAGCTGAGTGAAATGCTGCACGCGGTTCAAGTGAGTGAGGATGTTGCGTGCGTGTTCAACGCGACCCCACTTGAAAAATACGAGAGTTACCGTATCTATATCGAGCGCTGGCGCACGGAGCCCAGCCAGCCTGACCTGGCTCCCACGTTTTACAACGTTGTAGACGCGCTGCTGCGGTCGCTGGGCCTGGAGCAGTGTTCACCTGCGGCCGGCAATCATCCCAGCACGCTGGTGGAAGAGTATCCTCAGGTCCAGACGTGCTCAGACGAGCGCGATTCTGAGCGCGTGCTGCTGCGTTGCGGCCTGGTCGCCGCCGAACGCCGGCAGGTTCTGGACAAACTGCGCGCCAACGGCTGTGCCTATCTTCATCGCTACAACATACTGGTGATGGAACGGTTCCACGTGGCTGCTGCGGCAGAAGAAGCGGTTCGGTTTGTGCAGAGCGAGTGTCGCGGCAATGCATCGCTGCACGGGCCCTGGATTGGCAGTTCTGCCGAGCACCAGTTTTATTTTGAAGTGATGGAGAGGGCGCTGGTAACGTTTGGGGTTCGCGTGCTGCTGCCGAATTATCCCGTGGCGCGGGAAGCTGATCTTCAGGCAATGTCCGCGCAGCCGCGGGAAGTCATTGAAGAGCAGACTCCATTTCGCTGCGCAGAATTCCTGCACATTGTCAGTTTGTTGATGTTGCATAAAGAAGCTGAGAAGGGCCGCCGGACTGACGTTCTGTCACGCGCCCTTGCTACGGTGTTTTGCTCCACGGGAAAGACGCGGAAGTTCGTGGTCGATTATCTTGGCGCCATACTGGGAGCGGAGATGCACGAAGCTTATGTTGCGGGTGTTCTCAACAAGAGCTATTTGCGCTCGCTCTTCTTTCGCAAGACGCATTTACCCGGCGCGGCGAGAAAGGCATACTTTGACGTAGCAAGGGCCGTACGTCCACGGTCAGGAAAGCTGTTTTCATGAACCCGTCTCAGGTGTAAACCCTATTTTTATGCACCATCTTCCCGCTCAGCGCGGAACAGAGCGACTCAATGCCGTTATCAGCCACTCACCATATTTATTTCAGAATTGAGCTCTGAATCTTTATAATTCGACGCGCATTTCCATCAGGGGCCGTCTGCGGCACCCAATGACAGAAAATGAAAAAGGAGAATCGGGAGAAATGAAGAGACTTATCCTCAGCGTTATGGCGCTTTGCCTGATGTTTGGAACTGTGAGCTTTGCTCAGGCCGGCGGCGACAAAAAGGCAGATGACACCGCCAAAACCGATACCGCCAAAACCGACACCGCCACCAAAGGTAAGAAATCCAAAGCAAAGAAAGCCAAGAGCAAGAAAAAAGGCGCCACTGACGAGACCAAGAAAGACGACGCTGCAAAGTAGATTTTCAACCAAGAGTACGGGCTGGTTCTTCACCGAACCAGCCCGTGTTTTTATACTTCGCTTTTTTAGCGTGCAGCGCCCTTGGAAAACCGGGTCCCGGGCTGCGTGGGCTACTTTGGCGGATGGCAAATCACTTCCTGCGGGGAAAGACTGATGCTCTTGCTCTTTTTTTCCACCCACATTGACGTCGTCTCCGGACGATGATTGACGCTCACCACAACAATCACGCCGGTCGGCGATCGATACGCCTTGGTGGGAGGCTCTGTGGTGCATTCAATCTTGTGGCTTGTGATGGTGCCGTACTCGCTCGATGGGCCCCAATCCAGCATGAACTGCGGCAAGGAATACTGATTGTATTTTTGCGGATGCTGTTTCCAGTCAGGATCGGCGAAGTAGAGGCCATAAGCAGTGTCGAAATCTTTGTGCTCAATGGCCGCAAAGAATTTGTTGATCACCCGGTCTTCCGGATAAAAGCGGAAAAACCACCATACAAGAAAAATCGCAATCACAATTACCAGCGCAGTTAGCAGAAGCCGCCAGCGCCGTTGCGCCGGCCGAGGATCGTATTCCTTTGCATCCATCAATCCCATGAAGAGTTTCCTCTAGAGAGTGCGTTTGAACAGCATTGTAGAAAGCATGAACGTGAGAACAGCGAACCCACCAAGATACAGCAGGTCAGGCCAGATTGCAGCCAATCCAACGCCCTTGAGCAGCACGGCTTTGAATCCGTGCACTGAGTAGGTAAACGGATCAATGAAAGCAATGGACTGCAGCCACTTGGGGAACGCCTGCGTCGGATAAATGGCGCCGCTGGGAAAATAGAGCAGCGTGTTCAGGATGCCGAAGATGGCGCGCGGGATCAGCGGGTCGTTTACCCGGACCATCATCAGGAACATCATGGCAATAAATGCAAAAGACGTGGTCAGGATCAGGAGAAATAGCCAGAACAGGTTGGAAGGCGCGAATGCTCCGCCCACTCCGGCAATCAGCGATCCAATTACGGTGAGCACAATTCCGGCGCCCATGGCTTTGAGAGCGCCGGCCACGTTCAGCCCTGCTACCAACTCCATTTTGGTGATCGGCGTGACCAGATAGCCTTCATGCACGCCGCGAGCCTTGTCATCGATATACACGATTCCGCCGCCAATCATCACGCTCACAAACATGGCTAGCGTAATGGAGCCGGGCAGGAGATATTTCATGTACTCGATGTAGGGATAAAGCTCCACAACTTCAAGCGCCGCCTGTTGCACCACGCGCGGCTGGACCTCAGGAGTGTTGAGCGAATTCACCAGGTCTCCCAGAACCTGCTCAAAGGTGGAGGTCATGAAATTGTCGGTGTTGTCCAGCACCAGGCCGATGCGCGGACGCGCCTGCTCGTAAACGTCGCGAGAAAACTGCGGAGGAATTACCAGTCCGGCATTGAGTTCGCCCTGGCGCACGTCTTCCACCATCTTCTGTTGATCTGTATAGACGATTGGCTTGAAAGTGCGGGCATTGCTCTGCACGGCGCGCAGCGCTTCAATCACGCGCATTGCTTGCGGTCCGCCATCCTGGTTCACAATACCCAGCTTGGCATCGCGGATCTTGCCGCCGAAGGCATTGCCCAGAACGATGAGCTGTACCAGCGGAAACACCATTGCCGCCATCATCAGCGCGGGCGAGCGAAAGAACTTACGCAAGTCGCGCTCCACAATGGCCATCATGCGCTCGCTCTGGAAGAATGCCATCTACTTCCCCCACGCCACTGGAGACGTGTACAGCGGAGCGTCCGCCAGTTGATCCCGCAGTTGCCGCCCGGTGTAATGGACAAATACATCGTCCAGCGTTGTACTCTGAACTGTGAGCGACTTGATACTCACGCCCGCACGCACCGCGGCTTCCACCAGGTCAGTTGTGGTGCGTGATCCATCGTCGGTCAGAATGCGGTACATCTCCGCGCCTTCCGGCTGCACCGAATTCACGCTGCTCAGCGTTTCCAGCTTCTTCTCCCAGCCTTGCGGAGGATTGGCAAACTGGGCTTCAATTACCGACGACCCAGGAATGCTGGACTTCAACGCGCGCGGAGTGTCCAGCGCCACCAGCTTGCCGTGATCGACGATGGCGATGCGGTCACACAAACGATCAGCTTCATCCATGTAGTGCGTAGTAATCAGGACCGTAAGATTTCGCTGCTGTTTGATATTGCCGATCATCTCCCACACCGCCACGCGCGATACCGGGTCAAGTCCAGTCGTTGGCTCATCCAGGAAGAAGATTCTTGGGCGATGCACCAGCCCACGCGCAATTTCCAGCCTTCGCCGCATCCCGCCGGAAAGATTGCGCGCCGGAGCGTCACGCCACTGCGTCAGGTCCACCAGCTCGAGAAGTTCGTCAATGGAACGTTCCCGCTCGGCTGTGCTGATTCCATAAAGCTTGGAATAAATGCTCAGGTTCTCCCACACAGTGAGGTCGCCGTCGCTGGTCATGGCCTGAGGAATCACGCCCATGGCGCGACGTGCCTTGTCCGCGTCTTTACTCACGTCAAAGCCTTCAATGTAGGCCGCGCCGCTGGTGATTTCCAGTAGCGTGGTCATCATGCGGATCAGCGTGGACTTGCCGGCGCCGTTCGGCCCCAGAAGCCCAAAAATTTCTCCCTCCGCTACTGCAAAAGAGACACCATCCACCGCGGTGAAGTTTCCATAGCGCTTCACAATGTCAACAACCTGAATGGCGCTGGCGCTGGTGGCCGGCATCAGGAGCCTCCCAGCTTTGCCTTCGGCACCAGGACTTCCGCCGTCATGCCGGGAACAAGGGCCTTCTTGCTGTTGTCCACTTCTAGTTTCAGCGCGATGGTCTTGATATCGCGTTTGCGCCGGTTCACATCCCGTTGCGTGGCGAAGTCCGCTTCCGGCGCTTTGAAGATGACCTTTCCTGGAACGATTTCACCCGAAGGGAGCCGCACGTTGAGCTGATCATTGAGAGCAATGTGATCAGCCTGCGTTTCCGGGATGGCAGCGCGCACCCAGGTATCGCTGAGGTCCGTAATAATCACAATCGGTGTCCCTACGTTCACCACTTCGCCTTCGCGCGCCGCTCGCACTGTGACAATTCCGCTGACCGGAGCAGCAATTTTGGTGTAGCCAAGCCGCGCCTCCGCCGCTTCCAACTGCGCCTGTGCGTTCAACTCCTGGGAGCGGGTTGCTGCCACAGTGCTTTGGGCTGCATGTGCCTGATGCGTGCGCGCCTGCGCCGTTTCCAGATCGGCCTTTGTGGCGTTTACCTGGTCTTCCGCGGCGCGAACAAATGCCTGCTGCGCCTTCAACTGCGCCTCTGCCTGGTCTGCCTGCTGCTGTGATGCTACGCCCTGCTGCGCAAGAGCGACGGAGCGCTTGGTATCGGACTCTATCCGCTGCAAGTCTGCCTGCGCCTGTGCCAGCGTAGCTTCAGCGGCACGCAATCTTGCCTGAGCGTTGATCACACCGCTGGAAGTCTCGCCCGCGGTCTGCTCCTCTGTCGCGCGAGTCTGCGACACCTGGTGGCGAAGGCTCGCCAGCAGCGCTTCCGCAGCCTGCCGGTCTGCCGTAAGCTCCTGCGAATCGAGCACCGCAACAGTCTGACCTGCCTTTACTTCCGTGCCCTCATCCACAGCAAGCCGCTCAATGCGGCCCATGATTTTGGGGCTCACAACCACCTGGTTCGCATCCACGGTGCCGATCAGCACCAAGTCAGAGCTGCGGTCAGTGGAGAGAAAGTAATAGACTGCCGCAATCACCAGCAGCAAACCAAGGAAGGCAAAGAATCTGTTTCTCTGGCTCAACGCTCAAGCTCCCTTTGTTTTTCCCGGCGCGAACACCGCCGCGGCCACAAAGTCCTGTACCGCAGCCCGGCGGGCGGCAATTCGCTCGGCAGAAGCCGGATCGCCCGGAGACATCACCTGTTGCGCAGGAAGGCTGATGAAATAAAAAACAATGATGCCCAGAATCGACGTTATTGCGTGCTGTGCATCAACGTTGCGGAATTCGCCGTGCTCCACGCCCTGCCTTATGAGCGCAGCCAATTTCGTATAGATCGGCTTTCCGTAGCGCTCCAGGATGCGGCTGGCCACGGGTGAAAGCGTTTTGCCGCTGGTGCGCATAAATTCGCGCTGCACCAGCCGGGGATATCCTGGCGAACTGGCAATGTAATCAAAGTGCGCTTCCACGTACTTGAGCAGCTTCTGCCTCGGCGCGAGCGCCCCGTCTTCCAGCACGCGCATAACCCGCTCATGCAGCCCTGAAAACACCTGCTCCAGCGCCGCCGCGTAGAGACCTTCTTTGTCCTTAAAGTAGTAATAGAGCAGCGCCTTGTTCACGCCTGCCCGGCGCGCAATTTCGTCTGTCCGCGCACCTGTTACGCCTTCATGAGAGAACTCTTCCAGCGCCGACTTAAGGATGGCAGCGCGCGTTTTTTCGGGTTCTCCGCGCGAACCTGGACGGCCAGCTTTCGTCAGTGCAGTCATTTAATTAACCAGTTAGTTAGATTATCGGCCCGCCTGCTCGCACACGCAAGCGATTAATTTCAGCCCGAAAGCCCTTTCTGCCTCAATTGCTTGGAAGAGACCGCCGAACGTCAAACGCAGTTCGCCTCAGCAAAGGCTGGGAGCAAAGAGGCCCTGATCTACGCGCTGAGCGGCTATCCTGTTTTGCTAAAATGAATAGTTTGCCCTTCACCGTCCCAGTCATACTTAGGAAGCTGAATGCCTGAAACCATGCTTGCCGTAGTGAAACCGGAGGCTGCGCCAGGTGCAGACGTGCGCCAGATGCCCCGCCCGGAAATTGGCCCGGACGATGTCCTGGTCAAAGTAAAAGTAGCCTCGGTCTGCGGCACTGATCTTCACATCTACAACTGGGACCAGTGGGCCCAGAACCGCATCAAGCCGCCACTCATTCCCGGTCACGAATTCTGCGGACACGTTGCCGCCATTGGAAAGAACGTAACCGCTGTAAAAGAGGGCGATTTTGTCTCAGCGGAAATGCACGTGGCCTGTGGCAAGTGCTATCAATGCCGCACCGGCGAAGCTCACATCTGCCAGCACGTCAAGATTATCGGCGTGGATGCCAATGGCGCCTTTGCGGAATACGTGAAGATTCCGGAATCCAATATCTGGAAAATCGATCCCGGCATCAACCCTGATTACGCCAGCGTGCTTGATCCCCTTGGGAACGCTTTCCACACCACTCTGGCGGGCGAAATCGCAGCCAAGACTGTGGCAGTGATCGGCTGCGGCCCTATCGGGCTTTTCTGCATTGCGGTGGCGCGAGCTTGCGGCGCCAGTGAAGTCTTTGCCCTTGAGATCAATGATCATCGCCGCAAGCTGGCGGAAAAAATGAAAGCCGATCATGTTCTCAATCCAGCGAAAGAAAACGTTTACGAGTACGTGATGAACGCCACCGAAGGAACCGGAGTCGATGTGATTCTGGAAATGTCCGGCCATCCGGATGCAATCCGCCTCGGGTTCAAAATTCTTCGCCTGGGAGGCCGCGCCTCATTGCTCGGAATCCCATCCAAACCTATGGAACTTAACCTGGCGAATGACATCATCTTCAAAGGCGCACACGTACAGGGCATCAACGGCCGGCTGATGTACAAGACATGGTTTCAGATGAACGCCATGCTCAAAGCGGGCAAACTTGATTTGGACCCGGTGATCACAGACCGCATGTCCATGGCCGAATTCAGCAAAGGCATGGACCGGCTGAAGAGCGGCGAATCGAGCAAGATTTTGCTGTATCCGAATGGAGCAGTTAGCAAATAGTAATTAGCAAATAGCAGTTAGCAACTAGCAATCAGCCAAATTCCAGTGATTCGGCATGCATTTCAGAACGCCTAGAGGCAGTGATGCGCATGCATTTTGGGCTATCTGCTAATTGCTAATTGCTGGAATCTTAGCGCCGGAAGGATTCGAAATGACTCCAGTCACAAGTTCCCGTCCACAGTTGTCGTATCTCACCGACCAGATGAACGAACTCAAAGCCAAGGGCACGCATTTCAGTCTGCGAATTCTGGACGATGAGCAGGCCCCCGAGTGCACCTTTGACGGTAAGCACGTAATAAACATCGCCTCCAACAATTACCTGGGATTGACCACGCATCCCAGACTGCGCGAAGCGGCAATGGCGGCACTCAAGAAATACGGTGTGGGCTCCGGCGCGGTGCGTACCGTGGCCGGCACCATGAAAATCCACATGGAACTGGAAAAGAAGATTGCCCAGTTCAAAAACGTGGAAGCCTGCGTGGTTTTTCAATCGGGTTTCACGGCCAATGCTGGAACAGTATCGGCAATTCTGGGCAAAGATGATTTCATCATCTCTGACGAGCTGAACCATGCCAGCATCATTGACGGCGCGCGCCTCTCCCGGGCCAAGATCAAGGTCTTCCGCCACAAGGATATGGCTCATGCTGAAGAGCTGTTGAAGGAAGTCCAGAACGAGCCCGGGCATAAACTGATGATCACGGATGGCGTTTTCTCTATGGATGGGGATATCGGCCCGCTGCCTGCGCTGTGCGACCTCGCGGAAAAGTATGGAGCCATTATGATGGTGGATGACGCGCACGCCTCAGGCGTCCTGGGACGCAATGGGCGCGGCACCATTGACCATTTCAACGTCCACGGCCGCGTGGATGTGCAGGTGGGCACGCTGTCCAAGGCCATTGGCGCACTGGGCGGTTACGTTTGCGGCTCCAAAGATCTGATTGACTTCCTGTATCACCGTGCTCGTCCGTTCCTGTTCTCTACCTCGCATCCGCCTTCTGTCGCTGCCACGTGTATCGCTGCCTTTGAAGTCCTGGAACAAGAGCCCGAACTGATTGACAAGCTCTGGGGCAACACCCGGTTCTTCAAAAAAGAGCTGGGGTTGCTCGGCTTCAACATTGGAGGCGGCAACACGCCGGCCAGCGAAACCCCGATCACGCCCATCATCGTTGGCGAAGGCAAGCTGGCCATGGACTTCAGCCGCGAACTGTTCAAGGAAGGCGTATTCGTGACCGGCATCGCTTTCCCCACGGTTCCTGAAGGCAAGGCACGCCTGCGCACCATCATGTCCGCCACGCATACGCAGGACCAGCTCAGCCGCGCTCTGGACGTGCTGAAGAAGGTGGGAAAGAGGATGGGGATTATTTCCTAAACCCGGCTCTTGAGACCGACTGTAGCGGATGGCTCAAGTACAATTAGGAACTTCATGCGCTACGGCTTCGTCATTGATCAGAACAGGTGCATTGGGTGCCACGCCTGCACTGTCGCGTGCAAGGAAGAGCACCAGGTGCCCGTGGGCGTCTTTCGCACCTGGGTCAAGTACGTGGAGAAGGGCCAGTACCCGCACACCAGCCGCCACTTCGGCGTAATGCGATGTAACCACTGCGATTCGGCCCCTTGCGTCACCATCTGCCCCACCAAAGCTCTCTACCGGCGTTCCGACGGAATCATCGACTTCGACAATCAACGATGTATTGGCTGCAAGAGCTGCATGCAAGCCTGCCCTTATGACGCCCTCTATATCGATCCCAACAACAACACAGCAGCCAAGTGCAACTTCTGCGCGCATCGCGTGGAAACCGGTCTGGAGCCGGCATGCGTCATCGTTTGTCCCACGCAGGCAATTCTTGCCGGCGATCTTGATGAGCCTTCGAGCAACGTCAGCAGAGCGGTGGCCACCCAGAAAGTCTCCGTGCGCAAGCCGGAGAAGGGAACGGATCCGAAGCTCTTCTACGTCGGCATTGAAGGCGACATCCTTCATCCCGCCCGCCTGGCGCGGCAAGACGGCTATGTCTTTGCCGAACAGCGTGATCATCGGCCAAAAGAAAGCGGCTTTGATCCCGCGGTCACCCGCGAGGTCTATGACGTGGCCCACCCTGCGCCCTGGGGATGGAAGATTGCGGCCTATCTGTGGACCAAGTCGATTGCGGCCGGCGTAATGCTCGTCGCTGCAATCATGCTCGGATTGAGGTTCTTCGGCGAGCCCGTGCTTAATATTGCCATTCCGGTGATTGCTCTTGTTGCCCTCGCCGCCACGGGGCTGCTGCTGATTGTTGATCTCAAGCGGCCCGATCGTTTTTTCTATCTGCTAACCAAACCGAACTTCCGCTCCTGGCTGGTGATTGGCTCGTACATCCTCATTGCGTACGGAGTTCTTTGCGTTGCATGGCTGGCATGTGGGGTGTTGTACGGCGGTGTGCCTGCGGCCTTGATTATCCCCACCGCAATTCTGGCGGTCGCTGCGGCCTGCTATTCAGCTTTCTTGTTTGCCCAGGCCAAGGGCCGCGACTTGTGGCAGTCGCCCATGTTTTTCTGGCATCTGCTGGTGCAAGCCTTTGTTGCAGGAGCGGCTGTGCTTTTGCTGATCACTATCTTCAGTCTGGCGCTTTCACCGCATTTTTCTCGTCTTGCATCCACCATGAAACTCTATTTGGCCGGCCGGGCGTTTCTTTGTCTGCTGTTCTTCCTGTTTGTGAGCCTCATCATGGTTCTTGTTGAGGTATTCCTGCCGCACATGACGGAAGACTTAAAAGCGGCCGTTGCAAACATGGTTCGCGGGCCGCTGAGCATCAGATTCTGGTTCTTCGCAGTTGGGGCTGGAATGGTCCTGCCGCTGGTTCTATTGACTTGCGTAATCGTGATCCCATCCACCGTGCGCACCGACCTGGCTCTTATGGCGGTTGCAGCGTCGTTGTCTCTGGCCGGCGTGTGGTGGTTTGAAGATTTGTGGGTGAAGGCGGGACAATCCGTCCCCCTGAGTTGAACAAAGATTTGAACAACATGGATCAAAAACTTCCTCTGAATCCGGCCGCGCTAGAGCTTGAACCTCCCCAGGGCGGTCTGACCAGTTTTCCACCGGCCGATCGCTGGCATGACTGGACCGAATTTGACGCCGGCCAGTGGCCGCGCAGAGTAGAGCGCCACTATTCCCTCATTCCTACCATCTGTTTCAACTGTGAAGCCGGCTGTGGTCTGCTGGCCTACGTTGATAAAGAGAAGATGCGTATCCAGAAATTTGAGGGCAATCCAGTGCATCCCGGCAGCCGCGGACGAAACTGCGCCAAAGGCCCGGCGACTATCAACCAGGTGAACGATCCGGAACGCATTTTCTACCCTCTCCGTCGCGCAGGCAAGCGCGGCGAAGGCAAATGGGAGCGCGTGACCTGGGACGAAGTGCTCGATGATCTTGGAGGCCGCATTCGTAAAGCGCTCACGGAAGGACGCAAGAACGAGATCATGTACCACGTTGGGCGGCCAGGTCATGAACTCATCTACAACCAGCGCGTGCTGCACGCCTGGGGCATTGACGGCCACAACAGCCACACCAACGTCTGTTCTGCAGGTGCGCGCACCGGCTACGCTTTCTGGCACGGATTTGACCGGCCTTCGCCGGATTACGCCAACGCGCGCTTTATCTTCCTGCTGAGTTCGCATTTGGAAGCCGGACATTACTTCAATCCGCACGCGCAGCGCATCATTGATGGCAAAGCCAAGGGAGCTCGCGTCTGCGTGGTAGACACGCGACTTTCCAACTCTGCGGCCAAGGCCGACTATTGGCTCTCACCGTGGCCAGGCACGGAAGCCGCCATTCTGCTGGCCATGTGCCGGATTCTGCTGGAAGAAAATCTTTTTGATCGCGAGTTCGTGCGGCGCTGGGTGAACTGGGATGAGTATCTGCGTTGCGAGTTCCCCGCCCAGCCGCAAACTTTCGATCACTTTATCGACGTCCTGAAGAAAACATACGCCCAGTACACTCCGGACTAT
>DATFDA010000260.1:0-10352 GCA_035252525.1 Candidatus Angelobacter sp.
AGCGCATCTTTCATGGTCTGGGTCATTCCGACTGCCACTTCGGCATGAAGTCCCTCTGCGTTGTCCAGCAGGTCCACGCGCCCGTGCAGCACCAGCCAGTCTGATCCTGAGGTGGAAGGATGAAACGGCCATCTCAAATCAATCACAGAGATGGGCACGCCTGACAGAGTCACAAAATGAAGATTACGGTTCGGCATCAGCAAGTCAACCAAAGTTTGGATTGTGCAGATAGATTTTAATACGGCGAAGGGGTCGGTGCGCCGCCGAAGACACGGATCATGCTGCTCAGTGTGTCTTCAGGCATCAGCAACGAGGAAGCCGGTTGAGACGTGCCAGCGCTGATGGTCTACGAAAGCACTACATCAAAAATTGACTGGCCTGTTGCGTGATGGGATGCTGCATCTCCTCTAAGTCATTCTTCACTTGGTTCAGGCCGTACACCAGCCGCTCAAATTCCTGTGACATACGGCGGAAGAGTGGGGCCACCTTGGCGTATTCAAAGTGCTCAAACTTGGAGACGATGTAGTAGCTCTCTTTGCCCGCTTTTACGAAATCAAGCAAGCCTTCAAGCCGATACTTCCGCAGACGGTGGTGATTGAGGCTCTCCGGAAACATGCCGGAAAAAAAGAGCGAGTAATCACCAATGTGCTTGCGCACCTGGCGCTCGCGGTCAAACGACGGCGCGGGACCGTAGATGGGATCCGATTCCAGCAGCATCTCTCCCACATCTGCCAACGCGCGCCCATCAGCATTCTTGATCTTGTAAAGATTTTCTACTTCGCAGAACTCGGTCAGCAGAGTGGCTACATAGGCGTGGACTTCCGGCTGGCGTATGCCTACTTCTTCATAGTTACGTTCCACAATGTGATTGAAAAACTGCTGCAATAAACTCGATTCAGGAACCATATGTCACCTTGCTCTTTGCTGAATAACTGCCTGATCCGGACTCCATGGCCGTCACCACCCCGGACAAGCTCAGCAAATGAGAACTGTTACTTAATTTGAACGTAGTATGAGAACGTTGGTTTCCCGTTTCAAGTACTTTTCTGGACAATTACTTATTTTGGCAGCAGCACAGGGAGAGTGCTAAAACGGCACGTATTGCGTTTTTGCTACAGCAGGAGATCAAGATGGCCACCCGCTGCCGCCCACGTCCTTCATTTCTTGCTGGGACTCCTTGTTTACTACTCTGATTCGCGTTGCTTCGCCGCCAGACCAACTCAGCCCCCTAACTGCTTTTTCACGGTGTCGCTGACAGTCTTGCCTTCCACGCGTGCGCCGGTGGCTTGCAGTTTGGCCATGGCGTTCTTCATGACGGTGCCCATGTCTTTCATGGTCGGTGAGCCCATTTCTGTGATGGTGGCCTTCACGACGGCGGCAATTTCTTCTTCACCCATGGCTTGGGGCAGGTAAGCTTCAATCAGCTTGATCTCGGCGGCTTCTTTATCTGCCAGTTCCTGACGACCGCCTTTGGTGAACTGCTCAATGGAATCTTTGCGCTGCTTGATCAACGTGGCCAGCACCTGTTGAGCTTCTTTTTCGTCGAGCGGACCGCGCTTATCGATCTCTTTGTTCTTAATTGCGCTCTTCACCATGCGCAAGGTTGAGAGCCGCAGTTCATCACGGCTGCGCATGGCCTCGACCATGTCTTTCTGCACCTGTTCACTGATTCCCATCGATTCGCCTCATTAAAAGACGAAAAGATTATAAGCGGCCTGAGTGTGTCGGGGGCACATTGATTCCCTGAGGCAGGGGCAAGTATCATCAGGCCAAGCCTTCTCGGGAGTTCTCATGTCACCTCTGGCCGTGGTCTTCAACATTGCCATCATCGTGGCGATTGTGGGGATTGTTGTGTACTGGGTGCGGAGGTTTGCTGTGTTTCGCGGCTACAAAGATATCCAAAGTGACGTGCTTCGGGTTGCCGCCCTACTCAACTCCCAGCCGGTTCGCGAAAGCAAGGACGTGGTGGTGGCGGGATATCTCGGCTGGCTTCCCACCATCATTCGCTTTTCCAAACAGCTTGATACTCCGGGTCTTTACGTGCAAATGCGAGTTCCAGCGAACTTCAATTTCACAGTCATGCCCAAGAGCTCCGGCCTTCCCGGCGAAGGCCGCGTGCTGATGCGCACCGGCAGCGCTCAACTCGACAAGAGATTCAATACCAGAAGCGACAATCCCCTTGAGGTTCGGATGTTGCTGGGAACGCCAGAGGCGATGCAGGCCCTGGAACAGCTCTGTTGCTCTACCCAGACAGGCGTTTCCATCAAAGGACAAACGCTCGAGTTGAGCGAAATGAGTGTGCCTGCTTTTACGGGAAAGCACGTGCTGGATCATCTCCATGCCATGAATGTTCTGGCGAGCCGGATCCGTGAGATGCCCGGAGCAAGCGCCATCCGCCTGCAGCGCCTTCCGCCTGCCGGGAGTGGCTGGACAATTCGCATCGCGCTCTCGCTCGGGTTGGTTTGCCTGGTGGCTCTGCTCTTCACCCAGCCTTACCGGCACTCTGGCGGCGAATTCAGTGTGAACGCCGGCGCTTCCCCGACAGGAGTGATGCCCGCAGATGCTGAGCGCCTGCAACGCCTGCAAGGCTGGCACGTGGCCAAAATAGATGACTTCTCTGCAAGCGCGACACGGTTTCTGCAGGAACGAGGGCTTCCGTCCAGCGGGCGAGTGAGCGCTGATTTTACCGGACGCGGAGTGCAGAGCGATGCAGCCTACCTTCTGGTGACCAATGAGGGACAACGCAGAGTAAGCATGTTGGCGGGAGGCGCTGTCGCTTACGACGCAATCTTTCCCCGAGTAGATGCTGTGGCGCGTATTCCCAAGCAGAGCCTGGCAAAGATAAAATGGAAGACAGCTCCACAGAGCGACTCTGATGGCGATGCTCTACTGGTTATTCAAGACGCTGACGACCCAACCGCAAGCCTGGTGCTGTTGAGACACGGCACAGATACATATTCCGCTCGCCCGCTAAATTTCAGCCAGATTGATCTGGCTCCGCAATAAAAACCCAAGTTCAGCCGTAGAAAGGTCAAAAAATGATTCGTAAAGGACGCCTCTTCACTCCCGGCCCCACCCAGCTTTTACCCACCGCACAACTGGCCATGGCTGCCGCCACCATGCACCATCGGACAGCGGAGTTTCGCGCGCTATATACGCGGGTGCTCGCCGATTTGAAAATTTTTGTCGGTACAAAGAACGATGTCGTGATGTTTACCGCCTCGGGCACAGGCGCCATGGAAGCCGCGGTGTCCAACCTGACCTCGCCCGGGGACAAAGTTCTGGTAGTTACGGCTGGTAAGTTCGGCGAGCGCTGGGAGGGGCTGGCTAAAGCCTACGGATGCCAGGTGGAGAGCGTCCGCGCTCCGTACGGGCACACCGTCACTCCACAGCAGGTCCGCGAGAAGCTGAAGCCTGAGCACAGGGTTCTCTACATGCAGGGAACAGAAAGTTCGACTGGGGTTCGGCACGATGTGGAAGGGATGGCCCGCGTGCTGCGGGGCTCGGATACCCTGCTGGTGGTAGATGCGATTACCGGCCTTGGGACCACGCATTTTGACGTGGATGGCTGGGGCATAGACGTGATCATCGGCGGCTCACAGAAATCGGTAATGATCCCGCCCGGACTGGCGTACTCAGCCGTGAGCGACCGCGCATGGCAAAGGATGGAAACGGCAAAGAATCCCCGGTACTACTTTGATTTGCGCAAAGAGAGGAAGAATGGCGCCAAGGGCGAATCTGCCTATACGCCTTCCACAGCGCTGGTTGCAGCGTTGGCGGCGGCGCTCGACTATGTGCGCGAACAGGGTGGAGGCGATCTGGCCGACGGCCGGGAACTGCTCATCAACAACGCGGAAACCGCGGCGGCAATGACGCGCGCTGCGGCGAAAGCACTGGGACTAAAGCTGTTTTCGGTGGATTCACCGGGAGCGGCGCTGACGGCGGTTGCTCCGCCAGCGGGAGTTGATTCAAGTGACATTGTGAAGGCTTTCCGCAACCATTTCGGCGCGGTGATCGCCAACGGGCAGGGCGAGATGAAAGGGCAGCTTTTCCGCATCGCTCATCTCGGTTATTACGACTACCTCGACACAATTGCTGCCATTGGCGCCCTGGAGCAGGTGCTGGCGGAAATGGGCCAGCGCGTGGAATTAGGCGCAGGCCTGAAGGCAGCGCAGGAGGTCTATGCGCAAAGTTCGGAGCAGGTGGCGGTAGCGAGGTAATTCTTTTCACAGCGGAGACGCGGAGCAAGGCAAAAATCGAAACGCGGTTGCGTAAATTCAATTACAAAGCAATACATAGATCCTTCGACCGCGCTCAAGGATGAATCACTTTAGGAAACGCCTGACATAGAGACTCGAGGCAGAGAATGAAAATTGTTGTAGCTGAGAAAGTGGCTGCAAATGCAGTACAGGTCTTAAAAGACGAGCCGGGCTGGAACGTCGTCACGGCTGACCAGATCAACGGGAATCTGGCCGGCGCGCTGCCGGATGCTGATGCGCTGATCGTGCGCTCGGCAGTTTATGTGAATGCTGACGTGCTGCGCAGCGCGGGCAAGCTGCGCGTGATCGGACGCGCAGGCGTTGGCGTGGACAACATTGATCTTGATGCGGCCACCAAGGCCGGCATCGCCGTGATGAATACGCCGGGGGCGAATGCTGTAGCTGTGGCCGAGCACACGCTCGCGCTGATGCTGGCCCTGGCGCGGCACATTGTGCGGGCTGACACCACAACGCGCGCCGGCAAGTGGGAAAAGAAATCCCTGCAGGGGACAGAATTGCGGGGCAAGACGCTGGGCATCATTGGCCTGGGGCGGATCGGGATGGAAGTGGCAAAACGCGCACGCGCTTTCGAGATGAAGCTGATTGCCCATGATCCGTTTGTGGCCGCCTCAGTAGCGCGCGAATTGGAAATCCAGATGGCTGATCTTGACCAGGTCTATGCCGCTGCCGATTACCTTACGCTGCATCTGGGTCTTACTCCGCAGACAACCGGAATGGTCAACGAGCAGGCGATCAAGAAGATGAAGAAAGGCGTGCGCATTATCAACTGTGCGCGAGGCGAATTGGTGGACCAGGCCGCGCTGGCCAACGCGCTCGCCAGCAAGCACGTGGCAGGCGTTGCGCTTGATGTCTTTACTGAAGAGCCGCCGAAGAATTCTCCACTGATGGCTATGGAAAACGTAATTGCCACACCGCATATTGCCGGTTCTACCAATGAAGCGCAGGATGCCGTTGGATTACAGATCGCCAGCCAGATACGTGAATACCTGAAGCGCGGCGTAATCCAGAACGCCGTCAACATGCCCTCGATTGACGATCAGCAGTATGCGCAGATGAAGCCCTACATCGCTTTGGCGGAAAAACTGGGAGCCTTCCTGGCGAACGTTGTTTCACCGACAGGGTCAATTGAGGCTATTTCCATTCGCTACAGCGGCCGGCTGACGGACTGGAAAACCGAGTTGATCCGCAATGCTGCTATCCAGGGAATACTGAACCAGAGAGTGGCTGAGCGGGCGAATGTGGTGAATGCAGCGGCCATCGCGCAGGAACGCGGGATCCAGGTCCATGAAAGCAAGGAAGACAGCACGGCAACAGGAGCCGCGGACGCAGTCTGCGTCCAGTTAAAGACCAGCGCAGACGAGCGGCTGGTGCGCGGCGCGGTGCTGCGGGGCTCCTGGCTGAGGTTGCTGGAAGTGGACGGGATCGGGATCGAAGTCCCGCTGGAAGGCAATTTGATTTACCTGCGTAACCGCGATGTTCCCGGCGTGGTGGGGAAAGTGGGAACTCTTTTGGGGAAGCACGACGTGAACATCGGCAATTTCGCTCTGGGGCGCAGCAGCAATCAGCGCGGCGATAAGGCGATTGCTGTGGTGCAGGTAGATTCGCCTGCGCCGGAAAGGGTGCTGGAAGAGATCAGGGCGCTACACGAGATTGAGGAAGTGCGAGGGATCAGGCTTTAGGCTAATCGGGTGATCTGGTGATCAAGGCAATTGCCAAAATTGCCAAAGAATCCAAATTGAACAGCATTTTCACCACAGATGAAGCACGGGTTACGGTCAAGCCATCTGATCTCTGGCTAAGAGCTAATGACCGAAGGCTAAGTGCTAATTATGTATATGCGGACTCTGGCTGTTGCCATGAGCACGGGGACCGGATCTTGAGTGAGCGCCGACCTTCACGTTGAACACAATTGGCAGAGTTTTAGGCGGATAGCAGGCATTGTTGTCGCAAGCCTGGTAACGGAAATCGCCGTGGACGGTGTATGTGCCCGTTGCAGCATGCGGCGGCGCGATCACGCGGCCCGTAATCACGATGTCGCCGGAATAGACACTCAGTTTTTGTGTTGGATCAAAGGGAAAGCTCTTCAACTGCCCAGCAGGATACTGCACTCGTCCGACCACCAGATCATCGGGCAAAGAAAAATGCACCACGCTGGGGATCAACTCAGGCGTGAGAGGTTTGTTGGAATTGATATGGAAGCCGGGTTTTACGCGGAAAAGCAGCCGCAGAGGAGCCGGATGCGCTGGATTGACCGTTATGGTATTGAGCGGCTCAAAAGTGACTTTTTCGGCAGGCGGAGCAGGAGTAAGCGATCGTTGAGCCGCCAGGCCAATGCACAAAGCCGCTGCAAGCAGGAGCGAAGCAAGAGGTTTAATTTTCATTGTCCCGCAGCAGGAGTTGAACCGGAGTTTCCACCGCTGGCAAGTCCCTTCTTGATGTTGTCTACAATCACCGACTCGCTGATCAGGCCCAACTGCTTATCAATGATCTTGCCGGAGCGATCGAGGAAAAAAGTGGTGGGCAGGCCATCCAGGCCGCCATAAAGGTCTGCCACCTTTTCCGTCCCAATGAGGATTGGGTAATTGATACCCATTTTGTGAGTAAAGTCTGAGATTGTCTTTTCACTTGCATCGTCCACGGCGACGCCGACGATCTGGAGACCGTCCTGGCCGTATTTGTTCTGCAACTCCACAAACCAGGGCATCTCGATCTTGCAGGGACCGCAGTAGGTGGCCCAGAAGTCCAGGATCACGGCCTTACCGCGCAAGGATGAGAGCTTCATCGTCTTTCCGTTGCCGTCGAGGACTTTGAGATCAAAATCCGGGGCGATGCTGCCGGTTTCCGGTCCTGCCGCTGCCGGATTGAACGCAGGTGCATTGGGAGTAGCACCTGATTTGGCAGACGCCTGAGCCTCGTCCTGAGACATACGCTTGCCCAAAAACAACAAACTGGTAATTACCAGGATCACGCCAACGACTAAAAGCAGACTACGATTCACGCAAATACCTCACCAGGCAAATCGATTCAGAAACCCCAGATAACTGGAGAGCACAGTAAAGTGCCGGGTAAAAATCAATACGCCAAAAACAATCAGAAGAATTCCGCTGCCGACTTCCACAGCGTGCACGTAACGCATAAACCGCCGAGAGAAAGCCAAAAAACGGTCCATGACCAATGACGTCAAAAGGAACGGGATCGCCAAGCCAAGCGAATACACAAAGAGCAGGAAAATTCCTCGCTGGACCGTGTCGGCGCTCCCTGCCAGAGTAAGAATTCCAGCCAGGATGGGACCAATACAGGGAGTCCAGCCAAACGCGAAAGCAAACCCGATCACAAAGGCGCCAAGGGGAGACTTGCCGCTGCCGGCGGAGTGAAGACGCTTATCGGCATACAGTTGCTTGATTTTCAGAAGACCGGTCAGGTGCAGACCAAAGATGACGATCACTGTCCCGGCGATCCAGGTCAGCTCCTTTTTGTACATCTTCATCAGATGGCCCAGGCTGGTGGCTGCCGCCCCCAGGCATACAAACACTACGGTAAAGCCCAGGATAAACATGATGGAGTGCAACAGCACTGTATTCAGCAGTTTACGGTCTTTGGATTGCAGCTCTTCCACGCTTGCTCCAGAGACAAGAGACACGTATCCGGGCACCAGCGGCAGAACGCAGGGTGAGAGGAATGAAATGATGCCGGCAACAAAGGCGGCAATCGGCAGGGGCAATGATGACATTAGGCTACCTTGCTTTTGATCTCTCATATTGTAAATCGGTTACAACTTTTGTAGCCACCTAAAGAATCGCTCTCCGGCGGGGCGGGTTTCGGCTCTAACCCGAGGAATCGTCGCATTTTAGGCCGCAGCGCCCCATTTCGAGCCGCTAGTCCCGAGGAAGATCTTTCGGCTCCCGCCAATCCCAGCGCCTATTCGGGCATTGCATATTGGCGGATGGAAGCGTATTCATATTCCGCTTTATCTTTGCACTACCTGGAGGAATTTCATTGCCACGCCCAGTCGTTGCTCTTGCCTTATGCGCTTTGTTCAGCACAGCTCTCTTCAGCCAGCAGAAACAAGCATCCCCCGGGAAGGCGGTTGTAATCCATGCCGCCAACCTGATTGACAGCACTTCAGGCGAGCTGCGGCACAACGTCAGTATCGTCATTACAGGGAACAAGATTGAGAGCGTACGGGAGGGTGGAACTGCGCCCGCAGGAGCTTCAGTCATCAACTTTGGACCCGACGTGACAGTTCTGCCAGGGCTGATTGATACCCATACCCACATCTTTCTTCAGGGCGAGGACCCGGCAGAAGGCGGATATGACGTTCAACTCCTCAAGCACCCGGTCGCTTTCCGCGCGGCGCGGGCGACGGTGTCTGCTCGTCGCGCGTTGGAAGAAGGCTTCACCACATTGCGTGACCTGGAAACCGAAGGCGCAGGTTACGGTGACGTCGGCATCAAGGAGGCGATCAACGCCGGGTACATTCCCGGCCCGCGAATGTTTGTGGTTACACGAGCAATTTCGGTCACGGGCGGCTATCCGCTTGAAGGCTACAACCCCGATATCGTGGTTCCCCATGGCGCGCAACTGGGAGACGGGCCAGTTGAGTTGCGAAAGATTGCGCGTGAGCAGTTGGAGAACGGGGCCGACTGGATCAAGGTTTACATGACGCACCGCTCCTGGGTGGACAAGCAGGGCAAACTGGTCTCCCAGCCAACACTCACCACGGAAGAGCTCAAGGCGGTTACAGATGAAACCCATGGGCAGCAGAAGAAAGTCGCCTGCCATGCTTACAGCGGCATCGGTCTGCATCGCGCGCTGGATGGTGGGTGCGATTCCATTGAGCACGGCCTGGCGCTGGACGACGCGGCCATCGCGCAGATGCTGAAACAGGGCACATGGTATGTTCCCACGCTGACCGCCTACTACCTGGATTGGGCCCCGGCGGATACTCCAGACGGCAAGCGCGACCGCGAGCGCGCGGCAGAACATGAGGACTCATTTAAGAAGGCCCTCAAAGCCGGCGTGAAGATCGCGTTTGGCACAGATATGGGCGGTATCCCGTGGACCCAGCCTATTGCCAATGAGTTTGGGTACATGGTGAAGTTCGGCATGACTCCCATGCAGGCGATTCAGGCAGCCACAACAAAGGCAGCAGACCTGCTGGATATGCAGGGTGAATTGGGCGTGATTGCTCCTGGCGCTTATGCGGACATTATTGCCGTTGCAGGTAATCCTTTAAGCAACGTTGAGGCGCTGAAACAGGTGAACTTTGTAATGAAAGACGGTAAGGTGTTCAAGCAGGCAGGCAAAGTTCAGTACGAATAGCTGAGGGGCCCTCAATTCATGGCAAAGTCCAACGGTTCGTCTTCCAACGCGATGGCGCTTGCGCGCATTGGCGTCGGCATCATGTTCCTGTTTTTTGCCGAGTACAAGCTGGTTAGCACGCAATTTGCCCGCGAAGGTTACAGCCATTGGGTAACGGGATTTGTGCAGGAAACGGCGGTGAGTTTCTACCGCCCCTTCCTGCAATTCACGCTGCACCATGCCATGTTTTTCGCTTATGCGGTGGGAATCATCGAGCTGCTAATTGGGCTTTCCATGGTGCTGGGGTTCCGCGTGAGGCTATTTTCCATCATTGGCGTCTTCTTTATGCTCCAGCTCGTGCTCTCCACCTGGAACCTGCCCGCCGGCACCCCGTCATGGCGCTATCTTGGCAATGAGCTGGAGCACATTCCGCTGCTGCTGATGTTCATCATCTTTTATGTTCACAGCGCGGGCGAGACCTTGGGACTGGATGCGGGCCGGACCTCGCGACCAAGCGCGAGGAAAGCAAGGGCTTAACCTTAGTCTCGTCATCCCGAACTCCGGCGATGAGAGCGCGCTTCCACCAGCGCCCGAATAGGAGCGAGGGACCTTGCGGTTTCCGGTACCTTGAAGATTCAAACACAAGGTCCCTCCAGCCTACTCGCGAGCCGGTCACGGCGCACGTTCGCTGAACGGCTGTCGGGATGACGGCCTATTTAATGACTGCGAAACTTGCCGCGTTTGCCGCTTACCTTCAAAATAGATACATCG
>DATFDA010000261.1:0-13804 GCA_035252525.1 Candidatus Angelobacter sp.
CCAATCGAGAGCTTTCCTTGGATTGTGAAGAGCAAATGAATAAACCCGCCGCCCCATGAGCACCATGCGAACATCAAACTGCTTTACGATCATCTGCTGATAAATTCCGGGAGCATAGGTAAGGACTTCATCTTCCGGCAAGAGGTCAGGAGTGAGCTCATAGGTCTCAGTTACTGACACGCCGGATTGCTCATCGCGCTGCCAGACGTGAGGAGTAAAACCCTTTCCTACGGTTCTGCCGCCGCCGCTGCGCGTGATGAAGCCGCGGATACGGCCAGGCGAGTTCGAGAGCAAAGTTCCGGGCACTTGCAGTCCACAAACGCGCGCCACACGCAATTGCACAGCTTTGTTGTGGATGAAGCGGGCCGCGGAAAATTTGTTGACGCACCAGACAGGAAACGTTTCCAGCGAATAAGCGAGCGAATGGTAAAAAGAGCGGTACTCCATTTCGGCAAGTTTCCGGTCAGCTTCTGAGACTTCAGGATGGGCATGGGGATGGTCGGGCCGGCGGATCCAAATGGCATCGCCCGGCTCGATCCGGACAGAACCCAGCGTCAACTCTGTCTCAGAATCCAGCAGAAGAGAGGCTTGCTGCTCCTCCGTCCATGAAAGTCCGCCCCAACAAGCCACTTCATATCCGGCTTGCTCCAGCGCCCATTTGACCGGCTGAGTGTGGTTCTCTTTCGCATAGGCAAAGATTACAACTTTCATTCAGGGTTCTCCTTCCCTCTTTTTCGAATGACCTGGACTGGCAGCAGCTCGCTCAGAAGTGTAGATTGATCCCGACAACCGCCTGGTGAAAGGAAACACGGGCCGCCACCAGAGTAGCGGCCCGGGCGGTTAGTCATCGTCACCGTCTGAAGCAAGAGTGCAGAACGTGGTGGTTACATCGCTGTGCGGATTGGTGAAAAACCCGCCGGTGATGGCTTCGAGTTCATCGGTTGTCAGGTCGCGGGCAAGCCTGCGGCCAAGCACACGATTGTCTTTCTTTTTCAGCATCTTGATCTCCTTTCTTAGTAATCCCTAACAGACTAAAAACTGATCATCTCTGCTTCAATGGCTTGGGGCCAGTAGAGCTGATATTGCCGTGTAGCTGTTCCAAACGGTGCAAAGGCGTCTGCAAAATTCACCAGAATGAGTGCAGGGATGATTCGTGAATGTCAGAAGCCGATCACTTGCAGTGCGTCTAAGGTCAGTTGAAGTAGGGGCCCGCAAAGTGGCTCGACCTGGCGTGTCGCGAAAGCCGTGTGCTCATTTGTGTTAAGGCTCTTAGAATTCTTCGCGCCCTCGCCTCGTCATGGTGTGCTTGCTCACCTTGTTTCACCGGCTGCTGCCGGAACATGATCTTGCGCGCTTTACAAGCTGCAGAGTGCATTGAGGCCGGATAGAGGTCCGCGACGGTGAATAGGATTAGAATCAAATTTCCCACCGCATCATCAACGATCCATGACGGCAAAGGCTGGCCGAGATACCGTAGAGAAAATGCATTTGAGCTGTGACTCGAAGCAATCTGACCTAGCACACAAAGGGTAGATCGGAAGCCAGAGATCAAAATGTTAGGTTAGGTACGGTTTTGGAAGTCATGCGGCTGATTGCATGCGTCTACCTTCCCGTATAAATGACTAAACGCGTAACCCATTCCAAAGTTAAATAGCTTTAACATAGAGTGAGCTTAATCAGCTCTGATACGCCGTGATGCGCCAGCGCGAAGAATTAGAGGAAATTTAACGCAACGAGCAGCAGTTTGGGAGCACTATACCGGTAAGCGAAGTACAAAATGCGCCACGCAGTTGAATCTAATCGGGCCAATTTCTTCAGACCAGCTTTCACTCGGCCACTCCGCTTAGCCCCGCCTCCCTGCCTGGTTCTGGAAATCCCACATCGAAGCCAGCGATGCACCTTCCTGGCTCAAGGCCGAATCTATGCTGTACCGTCGGTTGCTTTCCCTCCTGGCCACTTGCAGTTTTGTTTTAGCCCTCCTACCTTCGGCTCTGTGTCAGGACTTCACCATCATCGTCCTGCCTGACACGCAGAACGAAGCCCAGTTTTTTCCATCCGTGCTTGATTCGCAGACCTCATGGATTGTGAACAACCAGAAGGCGCTGAATATTCAGATGGTCCTTGGTGTGGGGGACATTGTTAACGACGGCGCTGATCCCGCGCAGCAGGCAAACGCGGATGCGGCGGTGCGCCTGCTGGACAACGCCGGTGTGCCCTACATGCTCGCCATCGGCAATCATGACTACGATGGCGCCAATCCGAAATCAAGCCGCAGTGTCATCGGCTTTAATCAGACGTTTGGCCCGGCGCGCTACGCGGGGTATTCCTTTTATAAGGGCATGTTTCCGTCGGGAAGCAATGAGAACTTCTACGGAGTGCTCACCATTAATGGCCAGCAGTTTCTGTTCCTGGCTTTGGAATACAGGCCGAGAAGCGCGGCGCTCGATTGGGCGGAGTCCATCCTGAACAGCAACCCATCGATGCAGGCCATTGTGGTTACGCATTCCTACCTTTTGCAGACAGGGAAGCGGGAGGACCAGTGTGATACGCAGGACATGCCTTTGCCCACCAATGCTAACGGCGAGTTGATGTGGGCAAGGCTGCGCAAACACAGCAACGTGATCATGGTGCTCAACGGCCATTTCACCAACGGGAACAGCTCACATCGGGCTGATCTTGGGGACAACAGCAATCTGGTCAACCAGATCTTTACCAATTTCCAGACTGTGGCCAATGGCGGCGATGGCTGGCTGCGGATCATTACCTTTCATCCGTCAGCAAACACCATCTCTGTACAGACCTACTCTCCCTTCCTGAACCAATTTATGACGGATTCATCCCACCAGTTCACGCTGAACTATCAGAACACTCATCCGGCAACCGGCTCGGGGAGCATCAGCGGGCGGGTGCGCAACGCTTCCACCTGTGCTGCCATCTCAGGCGTGACGATCAAAACCGGAGGTGTTTCTACCACCACCGCAACGGACGGCACTTATCATTTGCCGATTGCGCCCGGCAACTACACGTTCAGGGCATCAGGGACGGGATGGACTGCATCGAGTGCGCCTGAAAGAGTGAATGATAGCCTGGATACACAGCTTGATTTTTATCTGGCGCCTACGCCGTGTACCTTCAATACTGCTTCGCCCAGCGTAACCATCTGTACGCCCGCTCCCAACGCCACAGTGGCTTCACCCGTACACGTGGTGGCTGGGACCACGGACGCAAACGCGGTTTCATTCATGCAGATCTATGTAGACGGGGCCTCTGTTCTCACAAAAACCGGGGAATCCCTGGATGCGCAAGCTGCCATGACGGTGGGAGCGCACCGCTTGACCGTGCAAGCCAAGGATGCGACGGGAGCGATTTTCAAGCAGAGCGAAAGTATAACCGTAAGCACTGCCGCACCCACCCCGACCCCGACCCCAACTCCAAGTTCGACCCCAACTCCCACACCTACGCCCACACCCACGCCGACACCAACTCCAACGCCTACCCCAACCCCGACTCCAACTCCGAGTCCTTCACCGGCTCCAACTTGTACTGCAGGGGCGACATCGCCCTCGGTGAACATCTGTTCTCCGCTGAATGGCAGCACAGTAAGCTCGCCGGTGCATGTGGTTGCGGCCACCAAAGATTCAAATACAGTTTCCTTTGTGCAGATTTACCTTGACGGCAGCGCGATCTTTACGAAAACCGGCGGCTCCTTGGACACCATGGCCACAATCGCAGCCGGCGCGCACCGGCTCACGGTGCAGGCCAAAGATTCAGCCGGGGTCATCTTTAAACAGACCATCAACATTACCGTGCAATAGAGGGGAAGCCAGCCACAGAGATGAAACGCCAGCGGGGAATCATAGAACCGGCAGCCTGAGAACAGATCGTAATCCGCATCTTCGCTATGATTTGTTTCAGGCCCAATCAGCTTTTGCCTCGGTGAGAAACAGCCAGTGGTCTGCTGTGAGTGGGCATACTGTCTCCGCGAATCGGCGATGTTTATGTCCCGGAGCCCGCCGCCCGCCACTCCAGCGGGATGGCTTCCTCCATGCATTAAAAGCGCAATCTTGGCTACTGCTGCTCGTACTCAGCGCTCGTGCCTGGGAGGCGTGTCCGTGTGGCTGGTCTCTGCATCAAAGCAGATGTCCAATCCTGATGAAGCCTGAGTCCTCACTTCACAAGCGGCGCAACCAGATCCTGATCCTGGTGGTGGTTTTGAGCAACGTCATCGGAAACGTGGCGCTTGGTCATGGCATGCATCAGACCGGAGCTATTGTTTCCGCTTCGCCGCTGGATTACGTGAGGGCCTTTGCGCGTCCGTGGACCGTGATTGGCGTGGCCGTGCTGGCGGGATGGATGATCAGCAACCTGGCCCTGCTCAGCCGTGCCGACCTGAGTTTCGTTCTGCCTGTCACGGCCAGCGGCTATGTGCTGATTGCGCTGGCTGGGCACTTCTGGCTGGGCGAACGAATTTCTGCGGTGCGCTGGATGGCCGTTGCCGCGATTGCATTGGGCGTGATTCTAGCCGAGGAGACTCCTTCACGAACTACAAACGGTGGCCGGGAACCGGCATTGCAAGGTGAAAATTTTAGCCACGAGAGGGACCCGGCTGAGGTTCATCCGGAGCTGGATTCATGACAGGGATGAAGTGGATACTGGTGGGCATCATTGCCGTGTGCAACACCGCCGGCGACGTGCTGAACACCGCTGGCATGAAGCGGCAGGGCGAATTGGAGGACTTCCGGCCACGCTCCATCGCGCGCATGGTGCTGGGCATTTTGCGCAATCCCTTTGTGCTGCTTGGAATAGGCGCTCTGGCCGTTTCATTTTTTGCTTTGCTCTCGCTGCTCTCCATTGCCAACGTAAGTTTTGCCGTACCGGCGACGGCGGTCAGCTACGTACTGGAAACTTTTCTGGCCAAGCACGTGCTCGGAGAAGACGTGGGAAAGCGGCGCTGGGCGGCGGCAACCCTGGTGGCCTGCGGCGTGTTTCTGCTGCAATGGTGATTGGCCACGGCAGCCGGGGCCTTGCTTCGCTTTCTTCCGGGCCCTTGTGAAGCCCCAGCAGCACCAGTCCGGCGACGACCAACGCGGTGGCGATTCCTTTGCCCAGCAGCACAGAGCCGCTGAAATTTTCCTTCAGCCACACGGGTCGGATCCTGGTGAGCCCGAAGGCAGCGAGGAAGATAATGACGTAGCGCACCCCTGTAATGGCGGAAACCAGCGCCGGGCTGGTAAGGCTGATGGAATAAAACACAAGAAACGAACCTACGCCGGAGATGAAGCGGTTCACGAAGTACCACAAGCGGCTGCGCGGTTCCGCCTGCTCAGAATTTTCAAAGATTTGCCGCCGCCAGGAGGGACGAAGAAGCAGAGCCAGTGATCCAAAAAATTGTCCCAGGGTGAAGATCACATACCCGCTCACGAAGTTGGTGCGATCAAACGCCACCTTCTGCAGCACGTTGACCAAGCCGTAGAGCGCTGAAGCCAGCAGCACGGCGGGCAGCACCCGGCGCAGGTTGATCTTTTCAGAAAAAAACATCACAAAGCCACCGCCCACCATGAGAAGAAATCCCAACAACGTGCCCTTGCCTCCCAAAGGATGCCGAAGCAAAGGCAGTGCAATAAGGGCGGTGGCAACCGGGCTGAAACCTCCCATGATGGCAAGGGTCTGTGATGCCTCGCCGCCTTTGAGGGCGGCATAATAAAAGCAGATAGCTACCTGGTGCAGAAGTCCTGTGCCGAAAGCCAGGATGATTGTGTTTGTGTCAGGGAGATGAAAGCCGAAAGGAACCAACAAAAGGCCAAAAATGCCGAGAAATCCAAGCCAGAAGACATAAGCCGGCAGGTTGGTGGTTTCAGGCCGACGCAGCAGCACCTTGTCCCACACCAGAGACGCGCCAATCAGACCGTGAGCGATGATAGCAATGAACACCCCGTTGTGGATAAAGCCCAGGTCCATTTGCTTGAATGGGATGAAAGCTGGATAAACAGCAGATGTCCACACGCGGGCGCATCATGAGCGCAGTTGCTCATTCGGGTGGTGCAAGATATTGATGAAGGTCAACAGGAGCCGATTTCCTTGTTGGTGTTCCTTTGAGCAAGTTCGGCCACAGCATCTGCCAGCGCTCCAGGATATTCGCCGGGCATGGCCAGCCACTGATCAGCATCAGGGAGCGCCTTGTCACTGAATGGGCGATGTAATTCGAGTATCCTGGCCGGCGAGCAATGTTCCCGAATGATGCGGAGCAAGCGCTGCTTCACCGCGGGCGAGGTGTTTTGCCCGATGACAACTACATCAAAGCTGTGGTTTTTGCAGGCTTTTTCAACTTGCCCGTCATTTGAGGCCATGATCACCGTATGACCGGCCTGTTCCAGAATAAGCTTCCTGGTGGTCATCACAGCAGCCTCGCTGCCGGTGCACAGGACCAGCGCCATTAAAGGACCTCGATTGAAAAAATAGATGGAAAGTTTGGCGCGGATTTTAGCAAGATTTTTGGTCCGGCGGCAGCCCTAATTTGTGCCGCAAAAAAGCTTCACCTGCTCTGGGTGAAGCCGCAATTTTTAACTTTAATTGGATGACTTAACTGCTCTGCCGAGATGCCGTCCCGTTGGCGGCCAGAGCACGGGCCTATGCTTTCTGCAAGAAAATGAGGCACCCCCGGAAGATGTGCCTCATTTCCCTCGAAAAAAGTGGGCCGGTGTACTACATGCGCTTGAACGTGGAAGCCGTTTCTGCGCCCTTGGCTCGAAACTCAGGAACCACCAACGCTTGTTCCAGCGTAGGTTCATTCCAATTAGCCAGGGTTTTGCTCAACTCTTCCGCCACCTCCCTTGCGCCCATCTTGCTGTAGCTCACCACCATTAGTTTCATGGAAAGCGGGTTGCGGTTGTCTTCCTGTAGATGCGCCAGAGCCTGCTCGTATTTTCCTTCGGCCACAAGCACGGCGCCGGCAGCCCCTTCATACTGAAGTTGGATCACCTGATCATTGGTCGCATCCATCAAGCCCTGCAACCGCTTCAGGGTTGTAGCGGCCAGAGAAGTGTTTCTATCATGAGCTGCTCTTTCAGCGCGTGTGCGTAAAATCAAGGCCAGTTCTTCCTGCCGGTTCATGTTGGGCAGAGGATGATTATTGTGGTCGAGGGCATTCTCGGCTTTTTCAAGCAGCGCCACGGCTGAAGCATTGTTCGCCTGATAAGTTGACATCATGCGGAACGCTTCCGCTTCCGGCACGGCCAGCGCTTCTTTGTGCGCTTTCTCGGCGACGGCGCGGAAAGCCGAATCCGCGGCTTCATAGTTCTGCTCGCGCACGTAAGTCATGGCTGATTGCAGGCTCCAGTTGGCGGCCTCCATCCTGGAACCGGCATGCTGAATGGCAGTTGCGTATTCAGCGCGTGCCCTTTCTTCATCACCCATCAGCGCGTAAGTATCGGCGATGCCCAGTTGCGATACCCAGAAGTTACCGTCAATCTTGAGCGACTCGTGATAATGGACCAGGGCGTCATCAAATCGGCCAGCCATGCGCAGGATTTCAGCATAGGAGTCTTGCGGGTTCGATTCATTGGGCAGCAGGGCGATGTAGCGTTGCATCACGGCAAATGCGCCGTCAAAGTTGCGAACGCGGGCATAGCAATATCCCAGCTCATTCAGCGGCGCGGCGAAATTGGGATCCAGCTTGATAGCGCGCTCAAAAATGGGGATGGCGCGGGTAATCTGCTGCTGGTTTTCAATCCAGATACCGCCCAGCCATGCCAGCATCTTGTCTTTTGGATATTCCTCCAGCACAGAGTTCATGGCTTGGATGGCGGGAATGATCTTGCCTTCGCTGGAGTTCGCGACCCAGTCGATTACAAGCTGCTCGCCGTGGCTCACTTTGCCGCGCGCAGCTTTGGCCCTCTCGCGGGCCGCAACTTTCTCTTCAGGATCAACCGCCTGGTCCACGGATTCAAAGGAGATCAGGATGTTGGCCAGAGCGAAGTCGGGATCGAGCTGCGCGGCTTTGCGCAGGTCCTGAATGCCTTCAATGCTATGCAGGTTCTCCATCTTCACCAGCCCACTATCAAAGAGCTGACGGGCTTTTTTGGAGTGCGTAGTGATAGGCAGTGTGCTGGCGGGAGCATCCGGTGCCGCCGCGGCCCAAAGCGGCAGCGCCGCCAAAAGAGCAGATGAGATCAGGGCCAGTAACATGAAACGCAACTTCTGCAACATAGCTTCTCCTCGATTTGCGCGCTTACCGCAGCAGATATCCCTGTTCCAGGGGCAGCTTCCCGTCAACTTTTAAAACACGGACGGCATTGTTGATGGAGTACACGTCAACCAAACCGACAGAACCGGGAAGAGACCCTACTTTGTTCAGCACGTCCTCATCGGAACTGCCCGTAACAAAAACGCTCTTGTGATCGGCGAGGAATTTGCGGGCCTGGGCCTGGTTGAGTTTGAACACCCGTGCCACCACCAGTTCGGCATCCTGGGAAGTGGCGCCGCCCGGCAAGACCACGGTCACGTTGCTTCCGTCAGGCCATTTGCGCGAGGTGGATTCCAGCATTTTGGCCAGATCGGCAGACGTGATACTGCCTGTATTGTTGGATTTGGACACTACGACGGCAATGTTCTTGGCTTCACACGGAAGCCACAACATGCCTGCAAAAAGAAGCAGGACCGTACAACGTTGGAAAACCTTCATAAACCCTCAATACCTGGACGTATAGCGGGGCCGTTAGGCTGACTTTCGCCCAGCTCGGCTCCGGCTGCAAGTTACAACAGTAACGGGCGGGATATGGGATGGAGGCGTTACCGGGGAGCAGCAGCTATTGAAGATCGCGCCCCTTTGATTCGAGCGGTTGAATAAAGAGGGGGCTTCACCCAGAGAAAGGGAAGACCATAAGGGCTTAATAGCGGATATGCCCTTCCGATGAGATCGACACATTGGGCCAAACTCCCCGGACCACTAAAAGCCGCTACCGCATCGTGACGGATTGTTCTACACTGAACCGGGTACCAAGGAGGCTGACCGTGTTTCGCAAGGCGTCTCTCCCGGCTTGCGTGCTCCTGCTCGCAATCGCTTCGTCATTTCTCTCTGCGCAACAAGCAAAAGATCAGAACAAGAAAAGCACAGACGATGACAAGTTCTACCACGGCACCGGCATCAATGACCTGAATGCCATCGGCAGCCGCAACGTGGGCTGCAATCGCGGTCTGGGAAACTGGTATTCGCTGGACACGCAGGTAAGAATGGGCCAGGAGTTTGCGAAGCAGGTGGAGCAGTCATCGCACGTGATCACCGATCCCTATGTGAACGAAGTGATCAACCGGCTGGGACAGAACCTGCAGCGCAATTCCGACACACACCTGCCATTCACCATCAAAATCCTGGACGTGGAGGAGCCCAACGCTTTCGCGCTTCCCGGCGGCTACATGTTTGTGAATGCCGGGGCCATTCTGCTGGCCGACGATGAATCAGAGATCGCGGGCGTGATGGCGCATGAAATTGGGCATGTGGCGGCGTGCCATGCGGCGCGTGGAGTCACGCGCGGAGCCATGGCCCAGATCGCCATGATCCCGGTGATCATCATGACCGGGGGGCTTGCCGGCCTGGGCGCGAGCGAGGCTGCTAACTACGGGGTGCCGGCAGCTTTTGGCAAGTTTAGCCGCACGTTCGAGGCCCAGGCTGATTACCTTGGCATACAGTACATGTACAAGGCCGGCTACGATCCCAATGGCATGATCAACTTCTTTGAAAAGCTTCAGGCCCTGGAAAAGAAGCGCCCGGGATTTTACATGAAGCTTTACGGCGACCATCCGCAGACCCCGGACCGTATTTCCAAATCGCAGGAAGAGATTGGCAAGATCCTCCCCCCGCGCGATCAGTACATGATTGATAGCTCAGATTTCGAGCAAGCCAAAAAGCGGCTGGCGCTGATCATGAAACATCGCCTAAAAGATGAGAAAGAGCAGACGCCGGAGTTGCGCCGCACCATTACGGACAAGGACCCTGACCACGAAGATGATCGTCCGGTGATCAAGCGCGCGCCGGCGGGGAAATAGAGCGCGAGGACGACCAGGGGAAGCGGCGTATACTCGGTTGCATGAAAGAGCAATGGGTCGATCGCGTTATCGAACTCGCGATTGAGAATGTGCGATCTGGCCAGGGAGGTCCTTTTGCATCCGTGGTGGTGCGGGACGGCGCGATCCTCGCCGAGGGAGCGAACCTGGTGACCTCAACCAACGATCCTTGTGCTCACGCGGAAATTGTTGCCATCCGCCGGGCCTGCCAAAAACTCGGAAGCTTCGAACTGCGCGGCTGCGAAATTTATTCCTCGTGCGAACCCTGCCCCATGTGCCTGGGAGCCATTTACTGGGCGCGTTTGGCGCGCATATATTTTGCCGCTTCGAAAGAGGACGCTTCGAGGGCGGGATTCGACGACTCTTTCATTTACCAGGAGTTCAGCCGTCGAGGGGACCAGCGCGAAATCCAAATGATGCGGATCATGAGCCATAAAGCTCTGGACCCTTTCCGTGCCTGGGAACAACAGCCGAACAAAGTGCCGTACTAGGCGCGAAAAACCCAAGCGCTCAAGATTTTCAGGTTGCTTCTTGAATTCATATCACATGATTCTGTGCGGCATCGGGAGGTCCGCCGCGCCTTCCACACCCAGAATCCAGCCTTCTATATCCGCCGTCGCCCGGTCCGTCGCGCTGAGTTGTGGAGACAAGAGTCGCGGCAAGGTTCCGTCGCAATCAAACTGGCGCAGGCAGGCAGCAATGGTGAAGGCGTCGTGCTGGTCGCGCGTCCGGTTCTCCTGCGGTAGCTGTCGATTCCATAAGGCAGGGTAGACCTCAGCGACGGCGGAGGATTGAGCCGGAACATCCCAGCCATCGAACGGCCAGAAGTGCAGGCGGGTGCCAAGATGTTTGCGGAGATAAAGCAGCCAGGGAAGGCCAGCGTGGGTAGAGCAGGCTACCGAGCCCGGAACATCAAAGTGGAAAACAGATTTTGCCCTGCCGGTGCGAACTTCAGTAAGGCGCCGCCAGCGGGGATCGCCGCAGCGGGCAGAGCCATTTCCGCAGATGCCGTCGCGAACGAAGCACACATAGATATTCTCGTCTGTAGGCCAGTGTTGTTGAAAGTCGGCAAGAAACTCAGGCCAGAGCAGCGGCAGCTTGTGACGCTGAAAATATTTCAAGGGAAACGAGAAGCCGTGGTCGATACCGACCAGCGTCCGCTCACCCGTGGAGATCTGCGCCACCAGCCAGTCGGCAATCTCTCGCCGTGTCCAATATTTGCGCGGGCTGGGCGGCGGAGGAACTTCCTCGGGCGCGCTGAGCTGAGTGGCTTGATAAATCCGCAGTCCGGGAAGGCTATCCCTGGGCGTCTGGGCGCCGGAATAGTCAATGCCGATATACCGTTGAAACAGAGCCATCAGAAAAGAGGATAAATGAAATAACGAACCTGCCTGGAAATCTGTGCTGCTTTGTGAAGAATGGAAGAGGCTCAAGCTGATCGATTTTCCTAGAAATAGTTGCAGTGCTCGCAGCTGCATGTTTAAATCATGGCCGAATCCCGGGGACTCGCAACAATATGGAAGCTCAGAACGTGCGTTGTTACAGGCTCGATCCCAGAGGCTTCGATGAGGTACGTCGAAGGATGCTGATCCTACTGGGGGCTCTTGCGCCGATGGTAATTGCCGTTGTGTGGTATTTTGACGGACGCCTTGATCCGGACCGTGCCTTTTTTGATTTTGTCGGGATCCCGATTATTGTGGTATGGACGACCTACAGCACCGTAAGACGAGCGCGGAAAAATTGGGAATTACTCAGGCTCGAACTGCGGACAGATAAGTTGATTTGCAGGCGGCCGGGTTACCCTGACCTGGAGCTTGCGCCGGAGGACGTTACCAGGATTGCCGAATCGCCCAAGGGAATGGTCATTGAAACCAAGTCCCAGTTCAAGAGGCTATTTATCAGCAAGCGCCTGCTGGATTATGAGGACTTCCGCGCCAACCTGACAGCGTGGACACCCCTAGTGAGCATTGTGCCGGCCGTGAGATCCATTCGCGCCTGGGTTTTGAGCGTGGCTTCCATACTGGGATGTATGTGCCTGTTCGGGCTCGGGCCGATTTACTTGATAGGCACTCCGCATCGTGAATTGGTGGTGCCGTTGGGAATCGCTCTTTGTCTCGCCAATGTGGCGATGATTCTTTTATTCATGTTGCGGTCGCCGGAGATGCCGACGTCTTTCAGGTACACCGCCTGGATTCTTCCGGCACTGCCGCTGTTGGCGATGTTCGTCCGGCTCTCCTGAAGAAGCGCCCATCGGCGTGAGCTTCTTTAGACGCTTCGCTGCGGCGGGCCTTCGGCAGTGTGTTCTTGATTTTCGATTACGTGCTAGATGGCTGCGATTACGGCGCTCCGCGATCCCGAACCCACAGGGAAGGAGCACAAGCCGTCTGCCCTTGAATTTATCGGAATTGTGGAGTTCAGGCTGGTCGCTTTTCTGAAGAGCAACGCTCCAACGTCCCAACCGCGTTATCATGGTCTCCATGCCGGCAGAAAGCATCGATGGCGTAATCCGCTCACTCGATTCCATCATCGAATGGGCTCACGACCGGCAGAATCGTGCCGGATACTTCGCCGCGCTTTATCGTCGCGTGACCAGAGCGGTGAAGCAGGGAATTGCCGCCGGGCGCTTTCAGGACGGCGCGCGCATGGAACGCCTGGATGTAATCTTCGCCAATCGTTATCTCACTGCGTTCGACGAGTGGCGCCAGGGCAAGCCGACAACACTCAGTTGGAAAGTCGCATTTGATTGCGCCTCACAGTGGTACCCGCTGGTGCTGCAGCACCTTCTCGTCGGGATGAACGCGCATATCAATCTCGACCTCGGAGTGGCGGCCGCGACCTGTTCGCCGGGCAATCAATTGCCGGGCCTTCAGGCGGATTTCAACCAGATCAACAGCGTTCTGGCCGAACAGGTGGCCACCGTGGAGCAGGAGATGGCCGAGATCTCCCCCTGGGTGAAACTGTTGAACACTTTTGGCCTTCGCACAGAGACCACGATCATCAACTTCAATATGATCAAGGCGCGTGACTGCGCCTGGAATGAAGCATGCAATCTGGCAACGATCTCGCCGGATTTGCTGCCTGCGGCAATTGCTGCCGTTGATCTGCGCGTGGGCGCTTTTGGAGGGCTGGTGGCCTCACCGCCATTTTTAGTGAAGCTTCAACTTTTACCGATTCGGCTGAGGGAATTGAATGGAGTCCGCCGCGTGCTCGATGTCCTTGCCGCTGATAAGGCTGTCAGCGCGGCGCACGTATGACCGGTGAGACTTTGGACCCCGGTATTTGCTGCAAATGTTCACCGCATTAACAAGAGAGCGGATTGCGACCCATTCCCGGTAACCGAATGTAGATGTAGAACAGATCATCACGGATCGTGCATAGAAACAACAGGCAGCTAGGCCTACCCTTTGCTTCCACACTATCGATTGAAAGGATCCTCCTGTATCCAGTGAAAACCTCTTCTGACTAGCAGGAAGTTATTGCGGTCAGTCAGTTGGAGCTCGATGTGGACCTGATGGTCTTCGATCCGTCCGTTAACGATCAGCTTGTCCTGTACTGGGCGCTGAAAACTGAGGTTTGCTTTAGAGTTTTTGTCAGCGCCTTTGGTCAGCACCAGAGTTTTCTCCGCCTGATTGATTGACGCGCGATAAAAAGCGACCGAATCATCCATCCGCTGCAGGGCCGCCTGCTGAGGAAAATCGAAGATGGCGCGGCGCCAGCGCGCGTTGTCAGTGAGGAGAGGCGGGCG
>DATFDA010000262.1:0-11689 GCA_035252525.1 Candidatus Angelobacter sp.
CCCTAAGAAGCGGATCTCCTCTTCCGCGGTCCAGCCGAGGCGGGCTGCTTCCTTGCATTGTTCATGGCTTCTCGCAGGTAGCGATTAATGCGAGTCTGGTAACCCTTGCCTTGCGACTTCACCCAGGCAAGAACGTCGGCATCAATCCGGATCGTCAAAGATTTCTTCACCGGCCGGTAAAACTTGCCGACAACAAAGTTACGAGGACCCGTTAGCTCAGGAATATCTGAAAAATCAATGTCCTCATCCTTCATTCGTTTCAAAGCCTCTAATTGCCTAACCTGATCTTTTGTGAGCTTCATAAACACTCCTTTCAAATGATGCGGCTCTTCGAGCCGAAATGATCCGAATCACGTCTTCTCCCTCGTCTTCGAACCATGTGTGGGCGACCATTAATGTCAGGCCACTGACTGTCCCGAAGGTTTGCCACCGCAATTCATCATTGACGATCCGGTCCTGAAAACTGAGCGCATGTGGATCATCAAACACGAGGGCCGCGACTTCAAAGGGGATTCCCATGCTTCGCTACGTTCCTGCGGTTTTTTGCGTCATTCCATTCAAAGCGCATCTGGGCGTAGTTACCGGAATGTAACTACACTGATAGAGTAGCCATTAAAGATTTTTTCAGCAAGAGTTTCTTGATTCTAGAACGATCCCTGCCCACGTATGAGGCTAACCGCGTCGGGCACTCCGCCCGCATTCGCGCGCCCGCTGCCATTCTGCTCGTCCACTTTGTCGCCCTCGCCGGGAGCGAGGAACAGGTTCGTCTCCAGTCCGTGCTGGCGGGTATAGAGATCGTAGTAGCGGCCCTGCAAAGCAAGAAGTTCTTCATGACGGCCACGTTCCACGATTTTGCCTGCTTCCACCACCAGGATCTGATCGGCTTGGCGAATCGTGGACAGACGGTGGGCGATCACAAATGTGGTCCGACCCTGCATCAGGTATTTTAGGCCCTGCTGGATGTAGGCTTCCGACTCGGAATCAAGGCTTGAGGTGGCTTCATCAAGGATCAGTATCCTGGGATCGGCCAGTACTGCGCGGGCAATGGAAACCCGCTGCTTCTGTCCGCCCGATAGCTTCACCCCGCGCTCTCCAATGATGGTGTCGTACTTTTCCGGGAACCGTTCCGCGAATTCATCCACATGGGCGATGCGGCACGCCTGCATGATTTCTTCTTCTGTTGCGCCGGGGCGTGAAAACGAAATGTTCTCGCGTATGCTTCCATCAAACAGGAATGAGTCCTGCAGCACCACGCCCAACCCGCTGCGGTAGGAATCCAGCCGAACGCTGCTGAGATCCACGCCATCAACAGTAACGCGTCCAGAGCTTGGCTTGTAAAACGCTGCCACCAGGCCAATCATGGTGGACTTCCCGGAACCGGAGGAACCGACCAGCGCGGTAACAGTCCCCGGCTGCGAAAGGAAACTCACGTCTTCCAAAACCGGCTTCCCGGGATCGTAAGCAAAGTTCACATGCTCAAAAGCGATCTGGCCATCGATTCGCGGCAGGACAATTGTGCGCTCGGGGTCCTGATGCTCCTGCCGCTCATTCAATACCTCACGGGTCCGGTCCAGGCCGGCCAGAGCCTCTGTAATCTGAGTGCCTATGCTGGCTATCTGGGCGACCGGCGCAATCAGAAAACCCATGTACATGGTGTAACTAAAAAGGATTCCGGGAGTCATATGGCCGGCCAGAATCTGCCGCCCGCCAATGAACATAACCACGCAGCTTACTGTGCCCAGCACGATGGAAGAAGAAAGCCCCATGAGTGAGGTTGCCGTCAGTGACTTCAGCACATTGTTCAGCAGCCGCTCCACTCCGCCGCTGAATACCGTGTTCTCGCGCTCCTCGGCGTGATAGCCCTTGACCACGCGAACTCCGCCCAGCGATTCGGTCAGCCGTCCCGTCACCTCAGCATTGATCTTGGCCCGCTCACGAAAAATTGGCCGGATGATTTTGAAGGCGCGGCTCAAGGCGAACATCAATATCAGCAGGAAACCCAGAGCGATGACTGTCATGAGCGCGCTCATTCTCAGCAGGATTGCAAGCGCAAGGATGGCGGTAATTATTCCCCCGCAAAACTCCACCAGCCCGGTGCCGATCAGGTTACGCACACCTTCCACATCGCTCATGATGCGGGAAACCAATACTCCCGTCTTGGTTGAATCGTAGTAACTGAGAGAGAGCTTTCCCACATGCGCCTGAACTCTGCGACGCAGCTCTGCAATTAGCCTCTGCCCTTCTTTGGACAATAGCTGCGTCAGAGAGTATGAGCAGATTCCCTGAATCAGGGTGGCTGCTGCAACACCGCCGATGAGTGGCAAAAGCAGGTCCTGGCGGTGCTTCCCGATAATGACATCCAGAAGGACCTTTGGGGCATACGGCAGCACCAGTCCCGCCAGGCGTCCAGTGAGCAACACTAAGAAGCTGCCCACCAGCAGCTTTCGCCGCGGTCGCACCAATTCGCGGATCATCGGCCACGCGGACTTCAGGTTCTGCGCTGCTGATTTCTTCTTTTCGTCTTTCTTGTCACCTTCGCGATTGGCCAAACTTAGCTCCAGATGTATTCCTAGTAGATTACAGGCGGGCTGCCCCGGCTTCGAATTTTTGTTTATAAAATAGGCGATTTCCACGCATTTGGTTGACGAAACGCTTGTTCAGGAGCAGGATAGCCGCATTTCAAAAAATCATGGAGGCTCGAAATGGGCAGAAAAATTCTGGCAGGAATTCTGGGCGGACTTGCATTTTTCGCCTGGTCAAGCATCGCGCACTTAGCAACAGATCTTGGCCAAACCGGTCTCAGTGAACTTCCCAACGAGCAGGCTGTAGTGAACGATTTGAAAGCAAATATCACCGCGCCCGGACTTTACTTTTTCCCGGGCTATGGTCTGGGCCCGAACGCCACTCATTCGCAGAAGATGGCTGCCATGAAAGACCTGGCGCCCAGAATCAAAGCCGGCCCAATCGGCCTCATGGTCTACCACCCGACAGGCTATGACGCGCTCTCTCCCCGCCAGATGTTCACGGAACTTGCGACCAACATCATCCAAGTGCTCCTGGCCGTCTTCTTGCTGGGCCAGACGAGCATCACCAGCTTTGCCGGGCGCTGGCGTTTCATCACCGTGGCCGGCATCCTGGCCGCTATCAGCACCAACGTTTCTTACTGGAACTGGTATGGATTCCCCGCTAACTACACGCTTGCCTATATCTCTGTAGTTGCCATGGGGTTTGTCTGTGCAGGGCTGGTGGCAGCAGCTCTGGTAAAGCCGGCTCCTGCCGCAATGGCTGCTCGCGCCTGACGGGAATCCTGTAAACTTTAAAGCCGGTGGCAGTTTGAGAGGTAAGCGTATGCCCATGCAATACGAGTACACCGCCATCCCTGAATCGGCGGTCCCGCGCGCCGGCAATCCAGTGTTCCAGCATTTGCTGGATACCTATGCCAGCGAAACCAGCAAAGTAGTCAGCGTCTGGCGCGAGTTTGCTCCCGCAGATATGAACTTCAAGCCGGCGGAGCGCTCCAACAGCGTGCTGGACATCATGAAGCACCAGATTCTCTCAGAGCGCCGGTTCTTTGCCGAGTTCATCGGCCTGGGCGGTGAGCCTGAAGCCGCTGCGCTGCTGCCCGCTGAACTCACTCCGCAAGCTTTCTGTCGCCGCCACGAAGAGCTGTGCAAGCCGCGCCTGGCGCGCATGGCGGACCGCGAGCAAGCGTGGTGGCTCGAAGTGGTGCCATTCTTTGATGTCCGCCGCGAGCGCATCTGGGTATTCTGGCGGCGCTTGTTGCATACAGCCCACCATCGTACCCAGCTCAGCGTGTATTTGCGTCTTTTGGGAAAAAGGGTGGTCTCCAGCTACGGCCCCACAGCAGACGTCACATGGCAAGGCGCCGATCCCACGCGCAGCGTTGAGGCTGCCGGCAGAAAATAGGAAGCAGGTCTGTCCCCGTATTCACCGTCTTCGCCGGTAACGGTTGAATTCGTGGTTCTCAACCCTGCGGCAGCTCATCCACTCCCACCAGGGAGAATTCTCAGTGGTAAAGCCAGTGGCGGTAAACGTGGTTGGCCGTTGCCGTGGCGGATGACTCAATTCCAATTGCGCAGGCTCTTGTTCCGGAGGGATCATCAGTCCTATCTCGACAGGCGAGATGGTCACAAATTTTTCATCTATCAGTCCCGCGTGTGACATGTTTCCGTAAAGCGTGGGGCCTCCTTCGCACAGCAAATGCTGCACGCCGAGTTCGGAGCGAATCAGGCGCATGGCTTTTTCCAGATCAACCCTGCCGCTGCTGTCGGCCATCAAAATGTTTACCCCTTTGCCGGCCAGCCGCTCCGCTCCCAGCGAGCCCGTCAGGATAAATGCGTCCACCACGTCACCGTCAAAGACGCGAAACAGAGCGGGATCGATCCGGGCTGATGCGGTTACGAAGATTATTTTTTCGCGACCCAAACCGAGTTTTTGCCGGAGTTCCCGAAGCTCCGGGTCCGCAACGCGGTAGAGAGAGCCGCGTCCTTCATTGAGGTGCGGCATGGTCCTGGTTTCTTCCAGCAGCGTCCCCAGTCCCATGATGAGCGCGCCGGCGTGTGCGCGCAGCAACTGCATCAACCAGCCATCTTCCTGCGAGCGGGAAATGTCACCCCCGGTGGCGTGCTTGCCTTTGAAAGAGGCTATGCCATCGATGGATTGAACGAAATTGGCAAAAATCCAGGGGCGGTCAGGGTGCGCCGGCGGAAAGCCCAATGGACCATAAGGAGCATAGGCAGGATGTTCGATTTGGGAAGGCTCCGCCCGATCAAACAAAATGTCGAACTTGCGCATGGCCCTCGATAGTACGCCAGACTCCAGCTATGACAAACCGCCGCTTTGTACGCGAGTTACTGGTCAAGGCGGCCGCCAGCCGTGGCGCGCAGGTGCTGGATAAATGCCTTTTGCACGCGGCTGAGAAAATGTCCTTTCAATGTGGCCACGCCGATCGTGCGCGAGGCGCGCTCATCTGCGATCAGCACAAAGTTGCAATCCGGACGCTGTTCCAATGCCATTTCCGGCACAATAGAAATCCCCAAACCCGCGCCCACCATTCCTACAATGCTGCTGAACTGCCCGCTCTCAAACACCACCTGAGGCAGAATACGGGCCCTCTTGCAGATCTCAATGGCTGTCTCACGAAAACAGTGATCATCGCGCAGCAGCAAAAAGGGTTCCTCACGCAGCTCTTTGAGCTGCAAGCTTCGCTTTCTGGACAGATGATGTTCTTTTGGAAGGATGGCGTAGAGCCGTTCCGTGCGCAGAGCGGAGGATTCAACATCCGTGCCGCGAATGGGCAGCGCAATCACCGCCAGGTCAATCAGGCCCGCGCGAAGGCGATCCATCAGGCGTACGGTAACGTCTTCCACCACTGTGATGGAGACTTGCGGATATTTGCGCGAGAACAGGGCCAGCCGTGACGGCAAAAAGTACGGAGCAATGGTGGGAATCACGCCCACGGAGATGGGACCGGAGACTGTGGACTGCCGCTCTGCAACTTCTTCCCTGGCTGCCCGCAGTTCACCCAGCACAGTACGCGCGCGCTTCAAGAAGACCTGGCCGACGTCCGTAAGCCGCACAGAGCGGCCCAGACGGTCAAAGAGGCGCACGCCCAGTTCTTCTTCCAGTTTCATGATCTGCTGGGAAAGAGAGGGCTGCGCCACCTGCTCGCGTTCGGCTGCGCGGGTGAAATTGCCCGTTTCCGCCACGGCGCAAAAATACCTGAGTTGATGTACTTCCATAGTCAAATCCTATGAAAAACATCCCAATTATATATTGGACAAATAGATTCGATACCAGTATTTTTGCTTGCGGTGGCTCTCTCCCCTGGTTAGGCCCCGGAAATCCGGGCATATTTCCATGTCCATTACATGCATTCAGGAATCATTCTTCAGCTCGGCGCTGCAGGCCGGACGGCACGTGACCATGTATCTGCTGAATGGTACGCGCGTAACGGGGAGGGTCCGCTGCTATGACAAATACTCTGTAGTGCTCGAAGATAGCCAGCAGCAGCAACTGATCTTCAAACATTCCATCTCAGCGGCTTTTCTCTGCCACAAGACGCAGTGCCGCGAGTGTTCTCCTGCGGCCGTTTCAGAAACGTTGCTGGCTGAGGCGGGGGATTAATTTAATCTCCGCATGCAGGCACGCATTGCGGTCTCGCTTCTGCTCTTGACGTAATCTAACAGTGAGGCAGAGCCAAGCTGAGGTGCCTGGATGCAAAGTCTGTTTCCCGCGTTCTTCTTCGGTCACGGCAATCCCATGAACGCCGTGCAGAACAATGCCTATACGGAGTCATGGCGGTCCATTGGACTCTCTGCTCCCCGGCCCAAAGCAATCCTTTCCATTTCGGCACACTGGTTTGTGCCACAAACAGGTGTAACCATCAGCACGGCCCCACGCACCATCCACGATTTCGGCGGATTTCCCAGAGAGCTTTACGCTGTCAGGTATCCGGCGCCGGGAGATCCTGATCTGGCACGCCGCGTCCAGAAGCTGCTTGCGCCGCTGCCGGTAAACCTGGATGAGAGCTGGGGAATTGACCACGGTACATGGTCAGTTCTGCGCCATGTCTATCCCGATGCTGACATTCCCATTGTGCAACTGAGCATTGATGAAACCCAGCCTCCAACGTTCCATTACGAAATAGGCCGCCGCCTTGCCCCTCTTCGTGAAGAAGGTGTGCTGATCATGGGAAGCGGCAATTTGGTGCATAACCTTCATGCTTATGCCTGGGGTCGCCACCCGGTAGAGCCGTTTGATTGGGCAGTGCGTTTTGAGCAACAGGTCAGGGACATGCTGCTGTCTGAAGAGTATAAGCCGCTGATCGACTATGAACGGCTCGGCCGTGATGCCATGCTTGCGATTCCTACGCCTGACCACTACTTGCCGTTGCTGTACACACTGGCGACGCGTCAAACGGGAGAACAGGTCAGCTTTCCAGTGGAAGGCGTGGACGGAGGATCAATCTCAATGCTTTCGGTCAAGGTAGGTTGAGATGAGACCGTGCTAAAGCGATGCAGTCTTACTTCTTGATTTCCCGGACGTTGTCACGCCCTCCCACTGCCGCCGCAGCAACGTGACTGGCCCCCATTTCGCCGTTCATCCAGCGGTCCACCAGCTTTTGCAGGCAAGCCTGGCCGCAAAGATGACGCGCGTCGGCGTCGTGAGCCAGCATGTTTTCCCACGGATAAATCTTTAACATGTGGCGTTGCGGCGCTTCTGAGTGAGGGGTGAAAGGCTCTGACCAGGCGAGCCACCAGTGGTCGACCGTGCCTTTTTGCTTGCCGCAAATATCGCAATTGAAAGTTTCAGTCCAGGTCATGTGGCCCTCTCATCCGTCGGGGCAAAAGTAGCGTACTCCAGTCCCGAATGCAACTTTAACGGACAATCTCCAGAAAAATGGAGAGACTCTGGACGAAAAGTGTCATTGATGAGACTTTTCAAACCACTTTGAACGGTGCGCGGCATGACGCCGGAATTATTGGCTTCTTTTCCACAGGAATTGTTATTTTTCCATCTTTTAACCAGCTATTCACCCATGCAGAATGAGTCCTGTTTAGCATGGATTTTTCGGGGGAATCCGCAATTTTCAGGTTTTCAATTTGCGGCATCGGGTCTATGATTGGCACCCGATTTTTCCCCGGCTTCCCCGCTTTTGTTTAAGAAAACAGTTTTCACGCACCTTCACTTAGGAGAGAGAGGGAACGATGTCAAGCATTGTGAGGTCTGCTCGACCGCTTATGGTGGCGTTGCTGCTGGCGATCAGCGGTACGCTGCTTTTAGCACAGTCCACCACAGATGGAGCCATTGGCGGGACTGTGTATGACGTTAATGGGGCCGTGGTGGCAAATGCCACAGTCACTGTGCACAACAACGGCACCAACGCCGAAAAGACAATCACCACCGATGGTTCGGGCTACTACCGTGTCACTAACCTGCCATCCGGCACTTACACGGTCACCATCAACCAGCAGGGGTTCGCGTCTTACAAGGCCAGCCAGGTGATCGTTCAAGTCGGCAGCGTGACGGACGTTTCACCCCATATGGCGGTAGGCACCACGACTGAGGTTGTAAGCGTTACCGCAGAAGCCCCGGCCATCAATACCACTTCTGCTGATTTCGCTCCCACGCTCAATCAGACGGCGATCGAGAACTTGCCTATTAACGGCGGACGCTGGTCGAGCTTTGCCATTCTCACCCCGGGCGTAGTCAGCGATTCAAACGGCTTCGGCCTTCTCAGCTTCCGCGGCATTAGCGTGCTGCTGAACAACAACACTGTGGATGGTGCAGATAACAACCAGGCATTCTTTTCAGAAGAGCGCGGAAGGACACGCGCGGGCTACTCGACTCCGCAGATTGCCGTCGAAGAGTTTCAAGTGAACACATCCAACTATTCCGCCGAGTACGGGCGCTCGGCTGGCGGCGTGGTAAACACTGTTACCAAAAGCGGCAGCAACTCGCTGCATGGCGAAGTGGATCTGTTTGACCGGGACAATGTATTCGGAGCAATGAATGAATTCACTAAAATCGCCACGTCGAACGGTTCCGGAGGTTTCACTCAGGTGCCGTACAAGCCAACGGATTGGCGCAAGCGCGTTGCTGGCCAGATCGGCGGCCCAGCCATTAAGGACAAACTGTTTTACTCGTTGACCTTCGATTGGTATGACCGTAACTTCCCCGGCACTGCCGTAACCACGAATCCGAACGCATTCTTTGCAGCTCCGAGCGCGGCAAACATCAGTCAGCTTGCCACAAACCTTTTTGGCGCCAGCAATCCCACCACTCAAGCGCAGGCGCTCAATATCTACAATACTGATCTGGCTGGATTAGCAAGCATGCTCGGTCCCGTTCCCAGAGACGGAGAGCAGTACATCATCTATCCAAAAATCGACTGGCAAATGAACCAGAAAAACCATTTGTCACTGTCGGCCAACCGCATGCGCTGGGAGTCGCCCGCAGGAATTCAGACGCAGGCCACCAACACTTTCGGCATTGCCAGCTTCGGGAATGATTTTGTGAAGGACACCTGGGGCATTGCCAAGCTGGACACGTTTTTCAATGCCAACCTCGCCAATGAAGTTCGTTTCCAGTATGGCCGCGATTTCGAGTACGAGAACAACCAGACGCCGTCGGCCTACGAACAGGCGAACCTGCTGAACTCGCCCCGGTTCACTAACCCGCTGGGGCTGCCCCCGCAGGTCTCTATTACCAACGGCTTCACTTTTGGCTTGCCCAACTTCCTACAGCGACCGAAGTTCCCGGACGAAACGCGCACGCAAGTCGCTGATACTGTGAACTGGACGCATGGAAAGCACAGCCTGAAGTTCGGCTTTGACATTAACCATGTCAATGACAACTCGCAGAACCTGTTCCAGCAGTTTGGTCAGTATAGCTACGGTAGCCTGGTGAACTACTTTACTGACCTCAACCGCACCAATGGTTGCGGCGGGAAGGAATGCTTCTTGAGCTTCAATCAGGCGTTTGGGCCTCTGGGCGCCGAGTTCAACACCATGGATTACGCGGTATTCGTACAAGATGACTGGAAGGTGCTGCCGCGGCTCAGCCTGTCTCTCGGTTTGCGCTGGGAATTTGAAAGCCTGCCGGAGCCCTTCTCCAACCTGCTCACGATTCCCCTCACCTCCCACATGCCAACTGACCTGAACAACGTGGGTCCGCGTGCTGGATTTGCCTATGACATTTTCGGAGACGGCAAGACTGTAGTTCGTGGCGGAGTCGGCGTTTACTACGGGCGCGTGATCAATTCCACTATATTCAACGCGCTGTTGAATACCGGTGCAAGCGCTGGACAACTCTCCTTTACCTTCACTCCGTCCTCAGCGGGTGCTCCGCAGTTCCCTGCAGTGTTGGCTGCTGCTCCGATCTCCGGCGGGACCAAACCGAACATCGTATTCTTTGATCCTGGCTTCCAGATGCCCCAGATCCGCGAGACGGACCTCACGCTGGAGCGCGATATGGGCTGGAATACAGTAGTTTCACTCAGTTATCTGGGTAGCTTTGGCCGTCAACTTCCGAACTTTGTTGATACCAATCTGACCCCGGCAACCAAGACTGTGACTTATAAGGTCGTGGGTGGCGGTCCGTTGGCTGGCCTGGGGACCTACACCACTCCACTCTTCAGCGGTTTGCGTCCGAACTCTGCGTTTGGCGCCATGACTGACGTATTCAGCGGAGTCACCAGCAACTATCAGGCGATGGCCGTGCAGGTGAACCACCGCATGAGCCACCACGTGCAGTTCTTTGCCAATTACACCTGGTCTCATGCTCTGGACAACGGAGTTAACGGCCAGACCTTCACGGCCACAAACTCCTTGTTTGATCCGTTCAATTTGAACAAGGACTACGGCGACTCCATTTACAACGTGCCAAATCGTTTCGTGGTCAACGCCGTAATGGATTCACCGTGGAAGTTCAACGGGTGGGCTGGACAAATTCTGAATGACTGGACTTTGTCTCCTGTCTATCAAGTCCAAAACGGTCTGCCTTATAGCTCCCTGGTTTCTGGAAACGCCCCTGGTGGAACCTCCACCGGGATCAACGGCTCGGGCGGCAACAATCGGATCGATTTCCTCCGGGATGCTTTCCGCCAGCCCAATACCTGGATCAGTGATATTCGGCTTTCCAAGAAGATTGCGGTTCGCGAACGCTACTCGGTGGAGTTGCTTTCCGATTTCTTCAATATAGCCAACAAGCAGAACGTGACTTCAGTCAACACGACGGGTTACTCCGTTGTGACGAACGGGAGTTGCAGTCAAGCAGCGCCGTGTCTCGCCTTCAATGCGGACAACAGCGGGAATCCACTGTTTGGCTCCATTACCAACACCAATAGCAACTTTGTCTATTCGCCGCGTCAGATTCAGGTCGGGGCCAAGATCAGGTTCTAGTTGGTTTGAATCCAATCCAACGCGGCAGCTTAGGCTGCCGCGTTTTTCTGAGATATTATTTGCAACACAAATCACAGCAGCCGTTTAATACGAGGGATTAATTGAAAAAGATTCTTGCCATTCTCCTCTGCCTTTCGATGACTCCTATTCAGCTTTTGGCCTGGGGCGCCAAGGGGCACCAGGTGGTCGCGGACATTGCTTATTCACGGCTGACGCCGCAAACCAGAAAGAACGTGAAACTGCTGCTGGGGCATGAGACCCTGGCTTCAATCGCGTCGTGGGCGGATGACGTCCGCAAGCAGCACGATGAGGCTTACGACTGGCATTTCGTTGACATTCCCAAAGACGCGGCAGGTTTTGATGAGCAGCGCGACTGCTTCCGCCCGCAGGACAAGCACAAAGATGCACAGACAGATCATCACAATTGCGCCGTAGACCGCATTGGAATTTTTGAGCAGGTGCTGGGCGATGCGAACGCCACGCGGAAGCAGCGAGCGGAGGCTTTGAAGTGGGTGGTCCACTTTGTGGGCGACCTGCACCAGCCGTTGCATGCCATTGATGAAGCTCGCGGCGGCAATGACATCAAACTTTCGGTATTCGGGAATCCTCAGTGCGGCGACTACCCCTGCAACCTTCACTGGGTTTGGGACAGCATGCTTATGGAACACTCCGGACTGTCAGAGCATGATTATGCGCGAAAGGTACAAAAGCTGATTCGCACCGAACACCTGGACCAGAAGGCTGATGGTGGTCCGGTGGACTGG
>DATFDA010000263.1:0-5691 GCA_035252525.1 Candidatus Angelobacter sp.
CGCAGTTTGCGCGCAGGCACTTCAATGATCTCAGGACTCCGTTCGGCAAAAAATCCTGAAGGTGTTTGGATAATCCGTGTCTTCGCGTGCTGTGACTCTTCAGCGGCAGTTCCCTTTGCTTCTTCTTGAGTGATCCCGGTAGCGCTTCGCGGTGCCTCTGAGACATCCGGTTGGGCCGATTCTTCCGCAGATGTGCTCTCGGTTCTCTCTGTTGAAGTTTCAGCGCCTGCCAGTTGTGCTCGCTCTTCCACAGGTTCACGTTCGGGCTTGTCCTGCGAGGCTTCGCTAGGCCGCTCAAGCCTGCCGTCTTTTTCATCGCGGTTCATGCTGCAACCCATCTGCTTTCGCGGCCCTTATTGACCATCCGGTGACCATGCTGCGTAGTGTGTCCCAGCCATCGGCAATCACCAGGATGATGTGGGGAATGGCAAATACAATGAAGAACCACATCAGCCAGAAATGCCATATGCGCGCGATATCGTAGCCGCCAAAGATAGCTGCCAGCCAGTGTAGTTGCATCGGCTTGTGGATGGCCCAGCCCGTCAAAATGGCCAGCACGCCGGCGATTGGAACTGAAAGATAAGCCAGCTTCTGCAGTGCGTTGTATTTGGTGGTGAAATGCGGATGCACACGCTTCCTGCGCATGATCACCGCGAACGGTACTCCCAGGTAGTAGCGAAACATCGCGAGTGAATCGCGCACATCTGTATGCCGCGGCAGCAGTGTGCGCCAGCCTCCGCCAAGAGCAAGGCCAATCAGGTAAAGCGTGCCGTTAGCCATGAAAAGATAGGCAAAGAACCAGTGCAGCCGCAGCGCAGGTGCCAGCATGTAAGTGCCCAGAGAAGTATGGTTATAAACCCAGTCTTGCGGCCGGCTGTAGTTTTCAAGACCGGGAACGTGGGCGGAGATCCACATGCCGGCGTCCGCAAAGTAGTCAAAGTTTCCGGTCTGCGGGTCCGGCTTGTGCTGATAGATGGGCGACGCCCAGTAAATGGATATCCCGCTCAGCACAAGTCCCAGCAGAATGGGCACGTTCAGCCAGTGCGTCCAGCGCACCAGCAGATGATGCCGCCGCACCACGCGCACAGCATCACTGCCGGCCGGTTTGGTCTCCCGGTTTAGATCTGTCACTGGCACTTGAGCGCGCCTCGCTTACTTGGAGCCGCTCTTTCCGGAGATGACGTAAACCTTGTCCGTAGTCAGCGTTCCATCCGGCCCTTTTTCCGTGACTGCATAGACTGTATCACCCGGTTGGAGCTTTTGCTGTTTGGAAACAATCTGCGTTACCTCGGTTCCCGGCGGCACGGTAATGGTTTGCGAGCCGTTTTGGTATTGCACCACAATAGTCTCGCCGCCGCCCTGCTTCTGCACCGTGCCGTTGGTCATCCGCGAGCCGCCGGAGGAGACGGTGCCGTTGGTCATGCGTGAGCCGGTGCTTGAAACCGATCCGTTGGTCATCCGGCTCTGACTCGCCTGGTCCATCATGTTGCTTCCTTCGCCTGCTCCTTTCAACTCCGGCGGAAAGATGTGGATCTCTTTGGCCTGCTCTTTGCCATCCGGTTGCTTCACTGAAGTCACTCCCACAAAAGATTGGGAATTGACGTGGCTCAAATCTGAAGACTCACGCCCATAAGTTGTGAGCGGCTGCTTGATCTTCACGTGCTCCATTCCTTTGGCTGTCTGGATATCGAGCGTATCGCTGGTGACTTTTTGCAGTTTGCCCTTTACGCCGGAGATTGGCGTTGCAGCCTGCGCCCATGCCGCCACCGGCGTGAGCGTGAACGCTAACAGTGCAACTGCAGAAATGAACAGCAGATATATTCGACCAACTCTCATCGCTAGTTCCTTTCTCTGATGTTTCTCTTATGTCCGGTTGGATGTTGAGTAGAGGGCCCGTGGTGGCCGGGCGGTGCTGTGTTTTCCGGCGTGCAGAATCGCGCCCGCGCATGTCAATTGGGTGATAGGAACGGCTTACATGTGCCGCAAGAAAGCGGATGGAAAGGACCCTGAGCTCAGAACTTTTGTCATCACAGAGTCCTTAAATTACGGAAACTACTGGCCGGCGCCCCAGTTGAAGGAAATCTTTGGGGCACAGCTTTTAGCTGTGGCCGAGACTTTGCTTTCGCCCATCTGGTGACCGCTCACCCACGGCGTGTACGGCGCTTCAAACCGGCCCTGCGCATCAGCTTTTACATTGGCGCGGTGGACATCTTGAAATGACTGTGCGAGAAATTGAATTTCTTCGCCGGGATGGAAACCATTGCCGCGCACCAGCACCAGCCCAAAGCCGGGTTTGAGTTCCACCACCTCCAGGCTGCAGGCTTTGTCTTTCTCGGTCAGGGGGAAGGGAACAAAGGAGAAGAAGATTTTTGCTGTCTTGTCATCAGAGATCAGCGCGTGCCGGTAGATTTCTGCGATTCCGGGCGAATAGGTGAGATGGAGTTCCTGTCCTTTGTAATGTTGCACGCAGGTGCCGTATGAATCAGGCGGACAGCCGACGGTGCCGTCTTTGGCAATGGCAAGCCCGTCCATCATGAAGATGGAATTGGGATAGGTAATAGGCCATGCGACCAGGGCGTAACGCTTGTTGGTGGGCGCGCCGGAGACTTTCAGGTGGTATTCGACTGTGGGATGGCCATTGGAATCGCTTTTCTTGAGCAGCTCAACGTCAGCTTTCATTCCCGGAGTGCTTGCCTGGTCCCAGCGGATCGTGGCTTCCGCTGCTTTTTGCAGGTCCGCCTGAGTTGCGTCCGTGGCAGCGGGCCGTGCCGCCGACGTTTTTTTCTGGGTTTGAGGAGTTGACGCAGGCTGGCAAAGGGCCACAGCCGTCGCCAGCCCGAGGGTGGCGAGAAAAATTAGAATTGTGCGCATGAGAGGCTGAGAATACCACAATTTTCGCATGTCACGGTGACCGGCAGCCGCGCGCGTCCGCACAATCTGTATTGCAGTTGCCTTCAGTTCGCAAGTCTTCATGCGCCTGTATACTGGTTCTCTTACCCCAGCAATCGTGGAGGCTGAATGTCTACGCTGCTCAGACGGACAGCGATCATCGCAACATTTTTACTGTGCTCATCGTTAATCCCTGCAATGCACGCGCAAGAGGCGGCCCGCGCACCGCAAAGTGCCTCGTCGCCTCAGGCAGGCAAGAATCCTGCGCTGAATGAGGCAATGCGCACGTTATTTGCCTCCAAGAGCTTTGCTCAGACCGCCGTCTCGCCGGACGGCAAGCGCCTGGCCTGGGTGGCAAACGTTGCGCCAGGGAAGAGCGCCATCTACGTTGCCGATATGAACGGCGCAGGCAAACCGCATCGCATCACCGCCGGCAGGGCTGCAACTTTTCACGCAGAGGATTCAATCGCGTGGTCGCCGGACAGCAAGCAGTTAGCTTTTCTATCTGACGCGCTTAAAGCAGGGCAGCAGCAGCTTTATCTTTCCAGCCTCACAGCAAAGCCGCCACGAAAGTTCACAAGCGTGAAAGGATTCCTGGCTGCTCCGGGATGGTCGCACGACGGCAAGAGTCTGGCCGTACTGTTCACGGAAAATGCTGAGCGCGCTGCCGGTCCGTTGGTGGCCGAAGTGCAGCAGACCGGCGTGATCAAAGATGCGGTGGTGGAACAAAGGCTGGCGGTGATCCGGTTGAGTGATGGCAAGCTGGAGCAGGTCTCGCCGCCAGACATTTACGTTTACGAGTATGACTGGTCGCCCGATGACAAACAGTTTGTGGTGACGGCGGCACATGGCAATGGCGATGACAACTGGTACATCGCGCAGATCTATACGCTGCCTGTGAGCGGCGGCGGGATGAAATCCATCTATAAGCCCACGCTGCAAGTGGCCGATCCGGTGTGGTCGCCGGATGGAAAATCCGTTGCCTTTATCTCCGGACTGATGAGCGATGAGCCCTCGACCGGCGGTGACATCTTTGTTGTGCCCGCGGAAGGCGGAGCGGCGCGCATTCTCACCGCGGACATGAAGGCGTCCGCAAGCTGGCTTAAGTGGGCGTCCGACGGAAAGAAAATTCTTTTTGGCGAAGAGGTGGATGGCGAAAGCGGACTAGCCTTGGTGGAACCGGCGACAGAGAAGATAGAAACTCTGTGGCACGGCCCAGAGTTCGTGACGGCAGGGAACTGGGGTACGTCGGTCTCGATTTCTGCTGATGGACAAACCTCTGCCGTATTGCGCGGCTCGCTGGAAACTCCCCCGGAAGTGTGGGCCGGGCCCATTGGCCAGTGGAAGCAGATCACACAGATTAACGCATCAGTAAAACCTGCATGGGGCCAGGCGAAGAGCGTTCACTGGTCCAATGATGGCTTCAATTTGCAGGGATGGCTGCTTTACCCGCGCGACTTCGATGCCAGTAAAAAATATCCCATGGTGGTGCTGGTGCATGGCGGGCCGGGAGCAATGGCGACATCCTCATGGCCGGGGCCGGCCAACTTCGGCGTACCGCTCTCCGCAGTCGGATACTTTGTTTTCATGCCCAATCCGCGCGGCAGTTTTGGCCAGGGTGAGGCCTTCACTCGCGCGAACGTAAAAGATTTTGGCTACGGAGATTTTCGTGACATTCTTGCCGGTGTTGATCAGGTGCTGAAAGAAGCTCCTGTGGACGAGCACCGCCTGGGCATTACCGGCTGGAGTTATGGCGGATACATGACCATGTGGGCTGTCACCCAGACAGAGCGCTTTGCCGCGGCTGTGGCCGGCGCAGGCATTGCCAATTTCCAGAGCTATTACGGGGAAAATCAAATTGATAAATGGATGATTCCGTTCTTCGGCGCGTCGGTCTATGACGATCCGCAGGTCTATGCCAAAAGCTCGCCCATCACATTCATCAAACAGGCAAAGACGCCCACTCTTGTGCTGGTGGGAGATAGTGATGGAGAGTGCCCAACGCCCCAATCGTATGAGTTCTGGCACGCCCTGAAAACGCTGGGAACAAAAACGGAACTGGTAGTGTACGAGCATGAAGGCCACGCATTTTCCAATCCCGCGCACCTGCGTGACCGGACCGAACGGGTCGCCGCGTGGTTCGATGAATTTCTGAAATAAGCTTCTTGCCTGAGCAGGGAACTACGGTGATCGGGTCATAGACTGTGCTGCTCAACTCTGCGTATGCTGAGGAAAGCTCTTCCCAAAAACCAAAAGGTGGTTGCCTATGTCAGTTGCGCGGCGCAGCATATGGATTCTGCTTGTGGATGGCGATTCCACGGTGCAACAACTGCGCGCGCTCATGCTGCGCATGCAAGGCTATCGCGTGGACGTGGCCAGCGGGCTGGATGATGCCCGAAAGAAAATGGGGGAACGCAAGTACAAGCTGATCATTGTGGATGTAGGCCATTTTGCCGATCCGGGACTTCAATTTTGTGAGGAAGTAAAAAGCAAGGACCCGCACCAAAAAATGCTGATCCACGCTGAAGACCAGGTTTTCCCCGTCAAGAGTGAATGCCCTGACGATGTGGTTCCCAAACAGGACGGCCCAACGAGCTTTGTCAAAGCAGTGGAACGTCTGGTGCAGGTAGCGTAACCGGCAGCACCACGGCTCCTATTTAGGCGAAACCACGCGGCCGTAATCAGATGCACGAGCGACGCGATCAAAATAGCCGTACGCAAGTGCGGTGATCCGGCGAATCGCGGCTGAACCATCTTTCTCATCTTTTAGATACGTCGTCATTACGCAAAGAATGAATGGCC
>DATFDA010000264.1:0-8880 GCA_035252525.1 Candidatus Angelobacter sp.
ACTCCGCTTACCCCGCCCTTATCCCTCGGCGCACATTGTGCGCTTCGGGAACGGACGGGGCTAACTCATGCCGCGCCTCCGGCGCTGGACTCTGGCCGGGGATGGTGCTCCGTAGCTTCCGGTTGCATTTTCGAGAGAGGCACGGGAGATCGCCGTGATCGTGGTAATCGCGCGTGATCGCACGTGATCGGAAAAAGCCAACCTTACCACTGGTGAACGCGGCTAAGAGCGGATTGAAGAGGAAAATTGGCCGCGAATTAACGCGAATGAAAAACAGAATTGTTCGCGTGGACCAGCGCAAAACCAGCGGCTAATTTTGGCTTTGTGCAGAGACAGAAAAACGGCAGCCCGGTTAGACTGCCGTTTTCGTGACGAAGCGCGCTTTTCTAACGTGGTTCGACGCGAGGCGGATTGTTGCCCCGCGCTGCGTTTATTGCACGTTCACATTGGCCGTGGAGCGGTAAAGCTTGCCGGATGTGTCCCAGGCCTGGATGACCATGATGTGCGTGCCTTTAGCGGCCGAGACCTGCTGGTCAACGGTGGGGCCAAAAGAGTTGGCCACCACTTTGCCGTTCAGGTAAACGCGCATGGTGGTGATGGGCGCGGGATTGTTCTGAACGCTGGCGGAAACCCGAAAGGGAGAGTGCACATCCTGGCCGTCTTGAGGTGTGTCAGGATAGATGGCAGGTGTGCAGACATCCCCTCTCGGTTCACAGCCTCCGTCATAGAAGGCCTTGAAATTCGCGCTGCTTTTGTAACTGTGACCGGAGGCGTCCCAGGCCACTACTGTGAGGGTATGAGAGCCGGCGGTTGTGGGCGCTCCCTGGCCAATGATCTGGCTCTGGCCCTTGTCCACGATGAAGTCGGCGACAAGGGTGCTGCCGGAATAAGCGCGCACGCGGGTGATCCGGGCTGTCCCTTTGAACCCGATGGACATGGGCAGGTTCTGGGAAATCACTTCTCCGGCGGCGGGAGAGCAGATGCGCACGCCGACGGTGGAAGTGGGGCAATTGGGCAGATTGCCGGTGACGCCGAAGTATTCGCTGGCCTGGTAGACGCGGCCAAAGTTATCTGTGGCCTTGATGACGAGGTGGTGCGTACCGTTGGCGACGCCGCCCTGAAAGAGATCAACGGAAGGCCCGCCGTTCTGAAGGGCGAGTTTGCCGTCGATAAAAACCTTGAGGTCGCTGATGCTGCCGGAAGTGGGCGTGGCCGCGGCTTCAATGTGTGGGACCTGATAAACGGTGACGCCGGAACTGGGCTGGCAGAGCCGGATGCCGGCGGCTGATGGAGCGGTACATTGTGCTGCGGCGGCGCCGGAACAGAGCATAACGGCGATGATCAGAAAAGCTGAGTTAAGGACGAGTGGCTTGGGGAACTGCTTCATGGGAAAGGGCCCTCGGAAGTGATGCAAAATTACTAACTGCCCTTGCTTATTGCAATTCACAAGCCAAGCTGCTGCTCTCGGAAGAAGGTAAGGTGGAGGGGTAAAGGAATGTAGAACAATGTTCAAGATGAGCACACAAGTACACAGGGAGAGTAGAAGAAGGGCTTGGCTCAGCGGGCGCAGCGCGTTGGGCTTTGGCGGTAAATCTTCTATAATTCGCGATTCAGTAAAGTGGCACGAGCGACCATGAGTGATACGAGCCAGTTGGACAATACCGCAGTGGCAGCGCCTCCGGAAAAATCCGGGCCGCTGGACATAACGCAGATCCAGGCGATCCTGCCGCATCGTTACCCGTTGCTGCTGATTGACCGGGTACTGGAGATTGAGCGCAAGAAAAAGATCGTGGCCATCAAGAACGTGACGATTAATGAGCCGTTCTTCCAAGGTCACTTTCCCGGCTACCCGATCATGCCTGGCGTGCTGATTGTGGAAGCCATGGCGCAGGCCGGAGGAGCGCTGCTGCTCACTGAGGTGGAAGATCGCGAAGGCAAGCTGATTGTTTTCACCGGCATTGAGAAGGCGCGCTTTCGCCGTCCGGTGGGGCCGGGAGACCAGCTCAGGATTGAAGTGGAGATGCTGGCGTGGAAGGCGATTGCCGGAATTATTGCAGTACGAATCGGCGGGAAGGCATTTGTTGACGGCAAAATGGTCTGCGAAGCCACGCTAAGCTGCCAGCTCATCGGCCGGCCCAATCCTCAGGCTGAAAATTCCGGCACGGCGAAGCCAAAAGAATGATCCATCCGACAGCGTTTGTTGATCCTGCGGCAAAAGTTCCGGCTTCGTGTTCCGTTGGGCCGTACTGCATTGTAAGCGCCGAGGTTGAGCTGGGAGAAAATTGCGAGCTGATCTCTCATGTGGTGATAAACGGGCCGGCAAAGATAGGGGACAACAACCGGTTCTTTCCCTTCTGCACAATTGGGGGCGAGCCGCAGGACGTTTCTTATAAAGGGGAAAAGACGCGGCTGGAGATGGGCGACAACAACGTGGTGCGCGAGTGCGTTACGCTGAACCGGGGCACGATTAAGGGAGGCGGCGTAACCCGCATCGGCAGCCATACGCTGATCATGGCTTACTCGCACGTGGGACATGATTCTGTTATCGGCGATCATGCCATGCTGGTAAACGGCGCAACGCTGGCCGGGCATGTAACGGTCGAAGAGTGGGCCGTGGTGGGAGCGCTTTGTCCGGTGCATCAGTTCGTCCGCATTGGCGCGCATTCATATATTGGAGGCGGGACGACGATTACCCAGGATGTGCTTCCTTTCTCAAAGTGCGTGCAGCCGCGCGATGTGAAAGTGTTCGGTACGAACTCAGTGGGCCTGGAGCGGCGAGGCTTCAGCAAAGAGCGGGTTAAGAAAATTCAGCACGCCTTCCGGGTGCTGGTGAATTCCAGACTCAACACCACGCAGGCGCTGGAAAAGCTGAAGGCAGAAGGCGACCAGGGCGAGGACGTGGCCATGTTGATCCGGTTTGTTGAGCAGTCTGAGCGCGGAGTGATTAAGTAAGCACTCACACAGCGGCAACGATTCCCGCGCGTTTGTGGTGTTCCGCAACGGCTTCAAGGATTTCCAGCGCCACCTTGAGGGCCCTGCGGCCGTCCTCCAGCGTGACTACCGGTTTGTTGCGGGTGCGAACGGAGTTAAGGAAAGACTTTATTTCGGCGCGCAATGGTTCTTCCTGCTGAACCGCCGGCCGGTTCATGGTCACGCCAGGGATGGGCGATGAGCCTGCCGAGCCGGTGAAGCCCATCAGCTCATCGAGAGAGAATTTTTCTTCCTGAGCGACGCGGAACTGCAGGACATCCTGGCGTCCGTAATCCACGGAGACATACTCGTTCGGCTGGAAAAAGCGCAGTTTACGTACGCGCTCCGTGCTGATGCGGCTGGCGGTGAAGTTGGCTACGCAGCCATTTTCAAATTCCATGCGCACGTTGGCTATGTCGACCTTGCCCGTGACCACGGCCAGGCCAACGGCGCGAATCTCGCGCACGGGAGACTTGACGAATGAGAGAACCACATCAAGATCGTGGATCATCAGGTCCAGCACCACATCAACGTCAAGGCTGCGCGGAGTAAAAACACTGAGGCGATGGACCTCAAAGAACATGGGCTTGGTCAGCAGCGGGACGGTAGCGCGAACCGCAGGATTAAAACGCTCCAGGTGGCCAGTCTGCGCGATGCGCTGGTTGGCAGCAGCAAGGCGGACGAGTTCGTCGGCTTCTTCCAGAGTGGATGCGAGAGGCTTTTCAATCAGCACGTCAACGCCTGCCGCCATGAGAGAAGCGGCCACGCTGAGATGATGGACGGTGGGCACGGCTACGGAGGCAGCATCGATGCGTCCCGCAAGTTCGGCGATAGAAGTGAAAGCCTTACAGCCGAACTGGCCGGCAACGGCCTGCGCCTGCGCCGAGTCACTATCAACCACCGCCGCTAGTTCCACGCCCTGATTTTGTTTTTGCAGTTCGTGATAGACACGCGCGTGGTTTCGTCCGAACGAACCCACGCCAATCACGGCTACGCGGATTGCACTTTGGTTAGCCAAGCTCATGATTTTCTCAGACCAGCACTCGTCGCCACAACATCTAGTCGCTCCGGAGAGACGAAAACCTTACCACTGATGACACTGATGCACTGATCGGGAATGAGCAAGTTAAAGCATCGTCTTCTTCAGCCCGCAATCACAGCGATCCCGGCTTGATCAGCCGCTATAATCACGCGATCACCATCCAGGAAGAGACATTTGCCCGCGTCCACAGCCAGGCAGGTTGCACCGGCGCGCTGCATCATCTGGATGGTTTTCATGCCAATCACCGGCACATCAAAGCGCATGTCCTGGTTTGGCTTGGCCACTTTTACCACAGTGAGCTCGCGGCTGAGAAGCGTTGCGGAACCGGATCCATCGCCCGCGCTCTTCATGATCTCTCCCGCGCGGACAATGGTGGCGTCGGTGCCCTCCATGGCTTCTACGGCGACGCAAGCCGCCTCCGCGATCAGGACCGTCTGGCCAATGTCGTATTGCGCCAGATGCCGTCCGACTTGCCGGCCATATTCAACATTTTTCTGTTCGGCTTCGGAGGGCGCTCGTCGCGTAAGCACGCCGGGCCGCGCCAGCAGCGGCTCAAGAAAAGACGTGGAGCTAATGAGATGAATGCCTTCATCTTCCAGCACCCTGGCGACCGCTCCGATCAGAGAATCGGTATTGCGCGTGCCCAGAGAAAAAAGCACTTTGGCCAGACGCCAGTCCGGCCGAATGCTCGAGAATATTTGTTTATGCTTTACCTGGCCGGCCATTACCGCTGTGCTCACGCCTTCGCGCTTGAAGGTGTCAATGAGCTTGCCCAACTCACCCAGAGAAAGCCAGTGCACAGAGGCCGCTCCCCGGTTCTCAATAAAAGGAGAAGTCTCTTCCTTGATGGCTGCGACAACCACCTGAGTGCCCTGGGCGAGCGCCGCGTCCAGCAGCAGCAGCGGAAAACTGCCGTTTCCAGCAATGAGGCCAAGCTTCTCAAACGGCATGATTTCAACAGTGTACCAAGCTGCCAAAGAGGCATCTGCCAATTTGCGCCATTGCATCATAACTAGGAAGTTAATAACCAGAGAAGACACCCCTTATGTCGGATCATATTGAAAGCAAGAACCTGGTACCGTTTTCCAAGAGGCGCAACACGTTTCAACTGCCAGGCGTAAGGAAAGACCGCGACGAGGAAATGCTGGAGCAGGTTGACCCGGACCTGACGCCTGAAGACGAAGGAGTGATACTCCGCTACCTGCAATATGCTGACACTCTCCTCGGCAGCCCTGATCGCGAGGGGCTCACACTGGTTGCGGGTGGTGGTCCGGCAAAGAAACTGGCGGCTATTCCGGATAATCTGCGCCATGCGGCGGCTGGCTCGCCGGTCATCGGAGGAGAGGAGCAGAACGGCCACCCGGCGCCATCAGAAACTAAATCTAAGTCCGGCGAAAGTGATGAGGCGGCTTGAGAACTGCCCCGTTGTGCCCAGTCCTGCCCGATAATGTAAATCTTTGTTAAGCAATGGTGTCCGGTCTCCTGTAATTCAGATATTTACTTTAGATTTGCTCTTTTTTGGTCCTCGCTTCCTGCAAGTACATCTCATCAGGGGCGTTCAATGAGAGAATAGAAGCCACAACCTCTTTTGTTCCCTGGCGGTGACCTATCCCCCTCTTGGAAGATCAAGTTCGCGAGTACCGCGTTCCTTCATCGGTGCGCGATGGTGAACTGCATCTGCTGCTGGCTGACTTGTATCAGGACGATGTTTCCTCTTACCGCAGGCGAGAAGCCGCATGGATTTCCGGCGTCGTTCATGCTGTAATCATTCTTCTGCTATTATTCGCACCACCCTGGTTCAGCCGCACTACCGTGAAATTTGTTCCTGTACAGCCAAAAGAGGACACCACATTTCTTGAGCTTCCTCCGGACCAGTTGAAGCTGAAGGCTCCGCCAAAGACCAATATTATTTCTGACAAAAACCGGATTGCGCAGTCGCGCACGCCGGTTCCCAACAAAGAAGCGCTGCACAAGCTGATTGATCCACGAAATCCGGGGCGTCCCGCTCCGGCACAGCAGCCTGCCCCGGCACAGCAACAGGCAGCCATCACACCGCAAGAGCAACCAGCGCCGCAGCAAGGACAATCGCAAACGCCGCAGCAGCCTCCAACGCAGACGGCAAAATTACAGGAGCCGCCCAAGCCGCGCGTCCCGTTTAAGATTGCGTCACCCGGTTCCACCATCAGCCAGGCAATTCAGTCGGTGGCGAATTCGCACGGCACCACCAGCGTTCCCTTCGGTGGCGGTAATTACGGCTCCGGGCTGCGGCCAAAAGCAGCCACTCAGGGTAACCTGGAAATTCTGAGTGACACACTGGGCGTCGATTTTGGTCCATATCTCAGCCGGCTGAAACTCACAGTACAGGAACACTGGTACGCCATCATGCCGCAGTCTGCGATGCCGCCGGAGATGAAAAAGGGAGTGGTCGTGGTGGAATTCGCAATTTTGAAGGATGGTCGAGTTGCGGGCCTGCGCATAGTCCGGCCTTCCGGGGATGTTGCGCTCGACAGGGCAGCTTATGGAGGCATCACGTATTCAGATCCTCTGCCAAGGCTTCCGGCCAACTTCACAGGTGACTATCTGCTGCTTCGCGCCAGCTTCTACTACAACCCTGAGACCAACCAGCTCGAATAGCGTTCACAATTTCGCCTGCATCATCTTCATCAGCACACGTTGCGCGAATGGCATGTAAATAAGGGCTGCGGTTGCGGCCAGCGCAAATCCAGGTCCAATGCGGTCAGCAATCAGGAACGGCGCAAGCGCCCAGATCATGTCCAGCAGGAAGAGCGCGGGATAAAGCACGCGGTACTTTTCGCCCAGCAGGTGATAATCAAGAGCTGTTGCCGTAATCAGGTACAGGCGAATCACCAGGCCAACCAAGGCTGTCAGCAGGTAGGCTGGAAACGCAACCTGGCCCGCGCCATGCCACGCCATGTAAGCCGATCTGCGAAGTTCATCCAAGCGGAACAGCGCCGAGAGATAAAACACCACATACATGATCTGCCCAAGGATGAACAGCGCGCGTGAGGTGCTGCGACTGGCTCGCGGCAGCGTGGGATCGGCCATATGAGGTTGTGGCGACAAAGGCGCAGGCTCGGCTTCCTTGGACGCAACCAGCGGCGGCTTACCCGGGGTGCTTTCCACCTCGGACGCTTGCGGCACATTCTCAGGAGGAGCGGGTTGGCCCTCTTGCGTTTGCACCTCAGCTAGAAAACGATATCCTCGCTTGGCAATGGTTTCAATGTAGCGAGGTGAGGAGGCAGAGTCGCCGAGCACATCTCGCAGCTTGGCCACTGCGGTGTTCAAGCCATGATCAAAGTCGACGAAAGTGTCTTCAGGCCACAGGCGCTGCCGGAGTTCTTCACGGGTGACCACATCTTTGGGTCGTTCCAGTAACGCTACCAGCACCTGGAAAGGCTGCATCTGGAGTTTCAGGCGGTTTCCTTTGCGCCTGAGTTCGGCCGCGCGAAGGTCGGCTTCATAATCGTCAAATCTGTATTTGAGAATGGGAGGCATGCGCAGGTTGAAGCGATATCTTAAATGAAGTGCTTCACCTCATTACAATTGGTGCATGGATAATCGCGCGCAGCGGCAGCAGGTGATGGGGCTGGCATTGGTCGCCCTGCTCATCCTGCTTTTCCTTGTGCTGCGCCTGGTCTGGAGCGGCGCGTGAGCGAGCCGCTGCTGGTAGTGCTGCTTGGGCCTACAGCCAGCGGCAAAACCGCCCTGTCTCTCTGGCTGGCGCAGCGCCTCAAGGGCGAGATTGTGAGCTGCGATTCGGTTGCGGTTTATCGGGAGTTTGAGATCGGCACAGCCAAGCCTTCGGCCGAAGATCGCCAGCTGGTCCGTCATCATCTGGTTGATGTGGCCCCACCGGATGGCCTGGTCACTGCCGGTGATTACTCGCGCATGGCGCGCGAGGCGCTTGCTGAAATCAGCGCTGGCGGCAAGCTTCCCATTGTGGTCGGCGGTACAGGGCTGTATTTGCGGGCTCTGCTCGAAGGGCTGTTTGCCGGGCCGCAGCGATCAGAAGATTTGCGCCAACGCCTGCGGCAACGCGCCCAAACACGCGGAGCGGAACATCTTCACAGGATTTTGCAGCGGCTTGATGCCAAAGCCGCGGCCGGCATCCACGCCAATGACGTTCCCAAGGTGATTCGCGCAATTGAAATCTGCATCAACGCGCGGCAAAAGATGACCGAGATGTGGCAAGCCGGTCGTGATCCCTTGCGCGGATTCCGCATATTACGAATCGGCCTGGATCCTGATCGCGACCTGCTCTATCAACGCATCAATCAGCGGGCAAAAGAAATGTTCCTGCACGGACTGGTGGAGGAAACCCGCGTGCTGCGTGAGCGCTATGGGAATTCCGCGCGGCCGCTCAGTTCGCTGGGATACAAACAAGCGGCGCAATTGCTGGCGGGCGAACTTTCACTGGAGCAGGCGATCACTGCGGCGCAGCAGGGCCACCGTAACTACGCCAAACGGCAGATGACGTGGTTTCGCCGCGAACCGGATGTTCACTGGCTCCACGGCTTCGGGTCCGATCAGCAGGTAAAGCAAGATGCTCTATTCCTCGTTCAGCAGTATCGGAATAAACGTGGGAGCGTTTAAGGGCTGAATGCTGATGGCTGATTGCTGAATGCTTGTTCGGCGTTCAGCCTGCACCTTTCCAGTGTGTCCTGCATCTGCTGATGCAAAACCTTCATCTGCTCATGCGTGGCGTCCGGGGGAACACTCATGGGAGCGCTCACGTAAAACGCCGCGCGAGAAAACGGCTTGGGAATCACCATGCGGTCCCAAGAGTTCAACACCCACGCCCGCTCAACGTGGATGTAAAAACAGCCAATCGGCACACCTGTCTTCTT
>DATFDA010000265.1:0-7663 GCA_035252525.1 Candidatus Angelobacter sp.
ATATTCTTGAAATGCTCCACCCGCGTAGTGGTGTTCATCTCTTCCGCCACAATCAGCGGCTTGGGATCAAGGTCCAGCGGCACCATGCTGTACGCGCTCGCGGCTGCTGGCGTAATCTTCACGTCACGCTTGGCCGGTTCAAGATTGCTGCACGCATCGGCCACGGCTTTGATGTGGTCAGGATTAGTTCCACAACACCCGCCTACAATGCGTATGCCGTATTCGGTAATGAACTTTGTATGCCACTTGGCCAGTTCGGCCGGCGTGAGACGATACGTTTCTCCACTGGAAAACGGCAGACCAGCATTCGGCAACACGGAAACTTCTTTCGGCGCATTGTGGGCCAGATAGCGCACCGCGTCGTTCATTTCTTTAGGCCCCGTCGCGCAGTTCAGCCCGATAATCTCGCAGTCGTATGGCTCAAGCGTTGTCTCCACCGCGCCAACCTCGGTGCCCAGCAGCATGGCGCCGTTTTCCTGCAAGGTCACTTGCGCCTGCACCGGCACTCGTTTGCCTGCCTTCTTCATTGCGTCAAAAGCCGCGGCCAGAGTAATCTTGGTCTGCAGAATGTCCTGGCAAGTTTCAATCAGCAGGATGTCCACGCCACCATCCAGAAGCCCGATAACCTGATCGAAGTACGCCTTCCACATGGCGTCAAAGCCAATGTGCCCCAGTGACGGCAACTTGGTCCCTGGCCCAATTGATCCGGCCACGTAGCGCGGTTTGTCCGCAGTTGAGAAGTCTGCCGCAACCTCGCGTGCAAGTTCCACCGCGCGCTTATTGATCTCATGCACTTTGTCCGCGAGGTCAAATTCGCCCAGAACAATGCTGGTGCCGCCGAACGTGTTGGTCTCAACCACGTCAGCGCCAGCTTTGAAATAAGCTGCGTGGATGTCCTTAATAATGTCAGGCCGGCTCAGGACCAGAATTTCTGAGCAGTTTTCCTTGCCCCAGAAATCATCCAGCGAGGGATTGCGCTGCTGGATCTGCGTCCCCATCGCGCCGTCATAGATGACGACTCGTTCGCGAACTGTTTCGAGAAATGTCCTCATGTCGTAAGTCGAGACCCTCGGGATAGCGTCGGCTTTTCAGTAAATCGGAAATGCCAACCATGGAACTTGTGACGCTCTCATGGCTCCGATCACGGCGATTCCGCTGGTTCCCGCTCTTTACAATTGTAAAGCCCGTTGACCGTTGTGGCTGTCACGTACCATTAATCCAGCCAATTCTTCTGTTAAGCAGCATTATGTCGCGTTGATCAGCTTTTCTTGCTCTTGATGAGTGCCGCAATATTCGGGATTCTCAATCTCGGCAACCTTTGCGCAATCCTGGTAATTCTGGCAGTCACTTTGATGGCCCTCAGCCGACTTTCCCTCCTCCGCCCCCCTGTTTGAGGCTATTTTGTTGCAAACACTCGATAAGGTTTTTCGTGTTGTACTTGTGCTTCCGGTTGGACACTTTGGTCGTTGGATCGCATCCATATAGTCGTAGGGTCATGAAATCCCAGGCCGAAACCGCGGGCCGGCTGACGAACTCCAGCGGAGCTCGTCCGCAGAGAGGAACGGTCCTGCGCGATTTGGAAGTCAGCATGGCGGACGGAACTCGCCGCCTGCTCTCGTCGGTGCGGGGCACTTCCAGTCTGATACTGATTTTTACCGCAGGCCAGGATCTAAGCATTTTCCTCGCCGCTCTTCTCACCCGCAAATCTGCTCTCGTACAAAACAATGCGCGCGTGCTGCTTATTGCTTCAAAGCAAGCGCAGTTAGTTGAACTCTCCAAATGGCGGGACAACGTGTGTTTACCCGCGCTGGACCAGGACGGCGGACTTCACCGTGCTCTCGGCGCAACCGATGGTCAAAAAAATCCGGTTCCCACCATCTACATCACTGATCGCTTCGGTGAAGTGTTTGCAGCTTTTCGTAGTGAAAATCCCACCTCTCTCCCTGACATGGAAGAGATCATTCGCTGGCTGGAGTTCATTGAGCAGCAATGTGAAGAGTGCAGCCCGCCTGAGTGGCCGGAATAACTGTTCTCGTCTTCCTTGAATGCCCTCAATTTGTCGCAAATTACTCACATCCGGCTTTTAACTGAATCGGCTTTGCTATCATGCTCTGTCTTTTCCCCGGAACATTTATCAATTCAAATGTGCGGAGACATAACCGCTGGCAGGAGAATGCTGTTGAATCGTGATCACCCCAACTCGTCTTTCTTCTCCGTGTCTCCGTGCCTTCGTGGTGGGTTTTTCTTGTTCCTTCTGATTGGCGGTGTCGTTGCAAACGCGCAAACTAAGCCGCTCGACAATCAACCCTGGGATTACGGATTCTGGGTGGGAGGCGGCGTGAGCGTTCCGGGTGGCACGAAAGACACCCAGGCCATAAATGCCGGTGTGCGCATGGGAAAAGTTTTGACGGATGATCATGGCAGGGGATTTCTTGGCGGAAATTTTGAATGGTCGGCCGATCTGATTCCGTTTTATTACGTCTTGCAGCCTGCGCCCGCACAGAATGCTCCAGGAGAAGGCTTCAATCCTCTGAACCTCAAGTGGAATTTCACCAACTCTCGGCGCGTGGTCCCTTTTCTTGAACTCGGTGGTGGAGTGCTGTTTACCAACCATGCGGTTCCGGCCAATACATCACACGTTAACTTCCTCACGCATGGCACTCTGGGATTTCAGTTCTTTAATAATGATCGCCGTGCTCTCATGGCCAACGTCCAGTTCCAGCACATCTCCAATGCCGGCCTGACCTCGCCCAATCCCGGTATCAACACCGTGCAATTTCAAATTGGAGTGAACTGGTTCAAGTGAATTCGCATCCCAACAACTTCTATGTTGCTGCCTGAGTTTGACCAGCGCGAGATTGACACCGGAGAGGTCACAATTCACACGCGCGTGGCCGGAAGCGGACCGCCTCTGCTTCTGCTGCACGGCTATCCTCAAACTCACGTGTGTTGGCACAAAGTTGCTCCGGAGCTGGCCAGGCACTTCACCGTGGTGTTGACCGACCTGCGCGGCTACGGCGGCAGCAGCAAGCCGCCGGGAGATAAAGATCATCTGGCCTATTCCAAGCGCATCATGGCGCGTGATCAGGTTGCCGTGATGAAAGCGCTTGGCTTCGGGAAGTTTCAAATCGCGTGTCATGATCGCGGCGGCCGTGTGGCTCACCGGCTTGCGCTTGATTATCCGGATGCAGTCGAGCGTTGGGTGGTGCTCGATATTGCCCCTACGCTGGCGACATTTGAACATGCAGACCAGCGCTTTGCCCGCGTGAGCTATCACTGGTTCTTTCTCAGCCAGCCGTACGATCTACCCGAGCGCCTGATCGGCGCTGATCCGGAATACTTCCTGCGCTGGACCGTGAATTCATGGGCCAAGGTTCCGGGCGCCATGGAAGAAAAAGCCATGGAAGAATACTTGCGCTGCTTCTGCACCACGGAGGCAATTCATTCCTCATGCGAAGATTACCGCGCGGCCGCAAGCATTGATCTGGAGCACGACCGCGCCGATCTCTATCGCAAAGTGACGGCCCCGCTGCTGGCGCTCTGGGGTGAGCAGGCGCGTATCGGCAAGCTGTTTGATGTCCTTGGACTATGGGGTGAACGAGTAGAAGATGCACAGGGCCACACGCTGCCCGGCGGCCATTTCTTACCTGAAGAATGCCCGCAAGAGGTCATCCAAGAGCTGCTCGCGTTCCTGCGGCACTAAGATCTCGCTGCTGCCTCACTTGTGAACTATAAGCACCTTTACTCTGGATTAGTCACTCGACGTTTTGTGCACTGAAGTTGTGTTAGCCTTCGGCCAAGGAGTCTTTCATGGCCAACACGACGGAGATCGCGCCTGACCTGTTTCGAATTTCAATTTACGCTCCCGAGGGCAACCTGCAATTCAATCATTTCCTCATCCGGGACGATGAGCCACTCCTGTTTCACACCGGTTTGAGGGGAATGTTTCCTGAAATTCGCGAGGCTGTTTCCCGGTTGATCCGGGTAGAAGACCTGCGGCACATCAGCTTCAGCCACTTTGAATCCGACGAATGTGGATCGCTGAACGAGTGGCTCGCGGCGGCTCCAAAAGCGGACGTCATTTGCAGCCAGGTGGGGGCCATCGTCTGCATTAACGATTTCATCGGACGCGAAGCCCAGGCAATGGCCGATGGCCAGGTGTTTTCCACCGGCAAATATCGGTTCCGTTATTGCCAGACTCCACACCTTCCCCATGGCTGGGACGCAGGAGTGCTGTTCGAAGAAAACAGCAAGACACTGCTCTGTTCCGACCTGTTCCATCAGACGGGCGACGTGGAGCCGCTGACAGAGTCGGACGTGGTCGGGCGCTCGCATGAGGCCATGCGCAACTATCAGGCGGGCGTCCTTGCTGACTACGTGCCTTTTACCCCTCTTACCTCCAGGAACCTGAAGAAATTGGCGGAGCTACAGCCGAAGACGCTGGCCATCATGCATGGCTCCAGCTTCACCGGAGATTGTGCCCGAGCGCTGGGTGAGCTTGAGACGGCGATCAGGGATGTCTTTGGGCCGCAGGACGCATTGAAAGCAGCAGTCTGAGAGGCTGCTGCTAATTCCGCAGAAAGCGGTTTCCGTCGAGAGTTGCGCTGGTCGGAGGCTGACCGCTATCCTCTCCAGTGATGTCCACTCTTGTCGAATGCGTTCCCAATTTTTCTGAAGGCCGCAACAAAGCGGTGGTCGATGCCATTGTTGAGGCAATGAAGCTTCCCGGCGTCTTCCTTCTTGACCGTGAAATGGATGCCGACCACAATCGCTGCGTCATCACTCTGGTTGGCGATGGAGAAGCCGTGGCTGAGGCAGCCATTCGCGGCGTGGGCAAAGCTTCTGAACTGATCGACCTGACAACGCATCAAGGGGCGCATCCACGCATCGGCGCGGCGGACGTGATTCCATTTATTCCCATTGAAGGTGTCGGCATTGAAGATTGTGTCGCGCTTGCTCGCAAAGCAGGGGAAGAGATATGGAAGCGCCATCAAATTCCGGTTTATCTCTACGAATCTGCCGCCATAACTCCCGAGCGGCAGAATCTGGAAAATATCCGTCGCGGACAGTTTGAAGGCTTGCGGGAAGACATTCTGGTGAATCCGGCACGCAAGCCTGATTTCGGCAACCCGTGCTGCCATCCCACCGCCGGAGCAACCGTGGTGGGAGCGCGCAAGGCGCTCATTGCTTACAACGTGTTCCTGAACACGACGAATGTTGATATCGCAAAAAAGATTGCCAAGGCCATCCGCTTCTCCTCCGGCGGGCTGCGCTTTGTGAAGGGCGCCGGATTTGAGGTCCGCGGGCTGGCCCAGGTTTCCATGAACCTTACGGACTTTGAGCAGACGCCGATCGCGCGAGTTTTTGAGTTTGTCAAACGTGAAGCTGCCCGCTACGGCGTGATGCCGTTGAGCAGCGAGATTGTGGGTTTGATTCCCAAGAGAGCGCTGGAGCAGGCGGCCGAGTGGTTTCTGCAGGTGGAGAATTTTGACTCCTCCATGATCCTGGAAAACCGCCTCGCTGGGGTGATGGGCGGCAAAATGGCCGTAGGCGGATTGCGTGCCGGAGCCGAACCGTTCATCGAACAGCTTGCCGCGCCAACCGCGACCCCCGGTGGCGGCAGCGCTTCCGCAGCAGCAGGTGCTATGGCTGCTGCGCTGGGCAGCATGGTGGCAGGCATGTCACGAGGCAAAAAGGCCTACCTGCAATATGAGCAGCAACTGAGTGCGGCGTTGGCTCGGCTCTCTCAGTTGCGCGAAGAACTCAAAGCCGGAATAGACGCAGATGCTGAAAGCTATAACCAGGTAATGGCTGCTTACAAGCATGCGAAAGCCTCTTCTGATGGGGCTGCTGAAGCTGTGGTGGAAAATGCTCTAAAACAGGCCACCAGTGTTCCTTTGAATACGGCACAGAAGGCACGGGAGGTTGCTGATATTGTCGCCTCGCTCAAGCCGATCACCAATCCCAACATGGCGTCCGATCTTGTGGTGGCAGACGCTCTGGCCCGCGCCGCCATAGTAGGTGCACTTGCGAATGTGGAAATCAATCTTTCTTCAATCAAAGACGCAACTTTTGCCGGCGACGTGCGTTCCAAGGTTGGGCTACTCCAGAGGTGAATACCTTAAAGTAACGTTATTAGCATCCTGAGCTGCCGCTGAACGCATCAGAATTTTCAGAAAACCGGATTAAAATAGAAGAACCATGAAACGCGTTACGCTGTTCGCCTGTTTATTCTTCACCGGGTTCCCGGTGTTTGCTGCCCCGCTGGCCACCAATGCTCGCGCCGTAATCCCGTTCCAGGTCCAGCAGATCATCAACGTGGATTACCGGCGGATGAAGAACTCTGATTCGGCTATGCAGATGAAAGCCAAGCTCACGCCGCCGAACATGAAGCAGTTTGAAGACGCGTTGAAGAATGTTGGCATTTCGGTAGACAAAGACATTGACCAGATCACCCTGGCGGCTTTTCGCACCAAGACCGGACTGCAGACCGTAGGCATTGCACAGGGAATCTTCGCGCGCAAGAAGATACTCCTGCGCATCCGCAAGCAGGGTGTCAAGGCCAAAAAGCTGAACAACAGTTTCGTCTATCCCATGTCAGGCGGAATGGTGATGACCTTCCTTGACGAGAACACAATGCTGTTTGGCGACCAGCCGGCCGTGCAGGCGTCACTCAATGCGCGCGATGACAGCTCCGAGAGTTTGAATGCCAACAGCAACATCACTGACATGATTTCGTCTGTGGACACCGGCACGTTGTGGAGCGTGCTTGACGCAGAAGGGACGCAGACCATGATGAAGGGTGCGCTGGGCACAGCTTCCAGTCTGGCCGAGTTTGACGATATCAAGAAGCGCCTCACCGGCTCACGCTACACGGTGGACTTTGACCACGGCGTTGATTTCAACCTGAACGTGGTCACCTCAGATACCATGACGGCCGCTACACTCGCCTCAGTGCTCAAAGCCGGCATGATGTACCGTAAGATGAATGCCACACCCACGGAAAAAACCGCGATCGACGACACGAACGTGGATTCCGATGCGGGCAAACTGGTGGTGCATTTCAAGGCCGATGATAAGAGCTTCCAATCGCTGCTGGATTCCCCCATGTTTGCGGCGGTAACGCGTTAAAACGGCTAGCTGAAAAAATTACAAGGGAGTTGCCATGCAACTCCCTTGTTGTTTCTCTACCTGCGGCTAGATCGCTTCGCTGACCGCCTCGCCCAGTTGCTTCAGCAGTTTTTCATTGCGCCGGTACCACATCCACAAGCCCAGCTTTTTCGCGTCTACCAATCCGGCTTTGGTCAGGACGCTCATGTGGTGCGAGACGGTAGACTGTGAAAGCCTGACCTGTTCTTCAATATCGCAGGCGCATAGTCCTTCACTCTTATCCAGCGAACAGGCGTTGCGCTGCTTGAGCAGGCGAAGGATCTTTAACCGCGTGGGATCAGCTATTGCTTTCAAGGCAAGGATCGTCTGCTTTTCCGAAAGAGACATGGATTGATGATAGTGCAATTCCGGACGAGTACGGCTGAGACCCGGTCCCGCATCACGGATGGCGCTCTTTTTTATATACTGATACCTCCATTCCAAGAGGTGATGAGGTTCCAATGACTCCTGAAAATGCCAGCTTTCTTCTGAACCAGGTTTTCTTGCCGCTGCT
>DATFDA010000266.1:0-5120 GCA_035252525.1 Candidatus Angelobacter sp.
GATCTTGAAGAACGCTTAAACGAGCATCGCCGTGGCCACAGCCCTTATACTCGTCGGAGAGGACCGTGGGTTCTCGTCTCTCTACTGCATGGCCAACCAGTAGCCAGCCAGTTCCAGGATTCACTGTTGCTCCTATTATCATGTTTTCCCAGCGGAATAAACCTGCCGTGAAGGAGTGGGTGGTGCCGTTCATTAGCATAAATAATCTTCGCTTGTTCTATCGGTTGGAGGGCAGAGCGGAACTGCCCACGCTGGCCCTCTCCCATTCTCTGGGCTGTGATCTGGGTATGTGGGACCTGCAGATGCCTGGTCTTTTGGAACACTTCCGCGTGCTGCGCTCTGACACGCGCGGGCATGGCGCGTCCGATGTGCCAACGGGTGAATACTCCATCGACATGCTCGGAAGCGACGTGGTGAGTCTGTGTACGGCGCTTGGCGTTCAGAAATTCGCTTTCTGCGGGCTCTCCATGGGAGGCGCCGTGGGCCAGTGGCTGGCTCTGAATGCGCCCGAGAGGATTTCAGCTCTTGTTCTGGCCAACACCTCGCCCAAATTTGGAACGCGTGAAACCTGGGAGGCTCGCCTGCAATCAGTGCGGCAGGGCGGCATGGCAGCAGTTGGGGATGCGGTGCTGGAGAGGTTCTTTTCGCCTGAGAATCGCGCGGGCATCTGGGGACAGACCGTCCGTGCTGTGCTGCTTGCCACCGATCCCAACGGCTACGCCGGATGCTGCGCAGCCTTACGTGACGTGAACTTCACCGAGTCTGCCAGCGATATCAACCTGCCTACGCTGGTCATTGGCAGTGACCATGATCCTTCAACCCCGTGGGAAGGCAATGGTGAGATTCTTGCGCGTGACATTCCAGGGGCGAAGGCAAAGCTGCTTCATGGAGCTCATCTGTCCAATTTGGAAGATCCACACCAGTTCACCGCAGCTCTGCTCGACTTTCTTTTGCCTGCAACTGAAGCGCGGCGTGCCGGCTGAAGGCGCCAAAGGCGCCAAAGGGTTGACCCTCGTGCGCCTTTTTCGCGCTAACAACATTTATGCTACCCGCCGTATATTGGGGGCTTCCACGTTTTCATTTGGCAGTTCTCGCGACTGCCGCGCTCTTGCGTGTGAGCCGCCCATGGCCGCTGCAATCATGCCCAGCAGCAGCGCAACAAACAGCCAGTATCCCGCAGTGGAGACCACGCTTCCCACAGTTGCTGCACCTGCGTTGGCCACCCTGGCTGCGGGAGCCGCAGTGGTGCTGCCCAGTACCATGGCAAGCACAAGGACGGAGGTAAAAACAGAGACTCCAAACGTGACCAGCCCGTGGTACATGCCGACATGAGAGTTTGTGGTTCCGGAGAGAGCGCTGGCGGCCCTTCCGCCAAAGTAAAGCGCAATGATAGACAAGATGACCAGCCAGATTCCAATGCCGGCGCTCATACCGGTTACCGGATGGGCGCTGGCGGGGTTTGCAGCGGACGCAAATACCGCCGACCCCAGAACACCAAAAGTGACCTCAATAGCGAGGAACACGAAGGTTCCGGCGAAAATGGCAGGCCAGGACATACGCGATGCGATTCTGCGATCGATATAGCCATCAGCCATGGTTCCTCCTTCGTACGCTCCACATCCGGCGGCCCTGCAAAGGCGCCCTGAACGGGGCGCGTATTTATATCGTAACACGATATACTTAATGGATTCGGGTGCCGCTCTTACGGTTGCTAATTCCAGGCTGCTCTTTTTGCCTCCGGAGACCCAACTCCGCGACTTGTGGCAACGAGGGCGGCCTCCCGAAGATTCCAATTGCCAGGATATAGAGAGTCTCCAGCGTTCAACTCCAGCGGGTGAACGCGAGTATCCGGGGGGTACCGAGATGAATCCGGCTGATTCAGGCAGGCAAAATATTGAGCTATCCGGACTGGCCGTGATCTGGACATTCTTTCTTCTGGCCGCTCTCTTCTTTGCTGCGGGAGGCCATCTGCCGGCCCTGCAGGGCCAGGCGGAGCGGAGTACGTCATCACCGCACCGAAATGTCATCGCCTTTAATTTAGAGCACAAGCTGGCAACGGCAGAAAAGCAGCAGGACAAGGCTTTCTTTCAGAAGACCCTCGATGACCGGCTGGTGTACGTGGCATATAACGGCCTGGTGCTCGACAAAGCGAAGCTGCTCAGCTCAATGAAGTATGTGGATGTGAACAACTATTCCATGAAAAACCTGAAAGAGCGTGAACTGGGACCTGATGCTGAGCTGGTGACCTATGATCTCAACATCAACGGCGATATCGCAGGACGAGAGCTGCCACAGAAACAGTATGCGAGTTCCGTGTGGTTAAAAACTGCTGGTGGCTGGAAACTTGTATTTCACCAGGCCACGCCGGCGCATCACGGTTGATCGCTGAGCTCTCCAATAGGTAGCGAACCAGTCATAAGGCAAAAATCGAAAGCGACAAGAAACGCCACAGCTCGAACAAAGCAACAGCAGGTTCTGCAGGCAACATCCCACATAATATGCGCCGAGTCGTGGTTGTAGCTTTACTGGTTGTAATCTCAACCATCTTTGTCATTCCCGGCGTTACTTTGCCAAGAACAACTTTGCAGGCACAGCAGATGGCAGATCAGGTTTTCTGGCTTCTAGCTACAGCAGTTCCGGAACTCCTGGCGTGCTTTACTGTCCCGCGGCAGATTTCTCGGAGCAGTTTAGCTGAGATCCTTTCCAGCTTTTCACACAGTCGTCCTGCCGCTCCTGCGCTCCTCATTTGCTAAAGGATCTTGCGCAACACTTCATATCGCTGTCGTCTCATACACTCAAACAACGCAATTGGAATTCAGGGGATTGGAGCAGAAATGACACCATGGCTTAAACAAGAAGGAAGTTCCACCTCAATAACGCTGCAGATGCCAGACCAGCGTGAGCTTATTCGGAAGGCGCAGGCAGGCGACCAGCAGGCATTCACTCTTCTTTATATCGCGCACAAACGCCGCATTTATTCACTCTGCCTGAGGATGGTCCATAACGTTGAAGACGCCGAAGACCTGATGCAGGAAGCCTTCCTGCAGGTCTATCGAAAGCTGCACACGTTCCGCGGAGAATCTGCATTTTCCACCTGGCTGCATCGCGTGGCCGTAAACGTGGTTCTGATGAGCCTGCGCAAGAAGCCCTGGCGCGAAACTTCCATTGAGGAAGTTGCAGGACCGCCTGACAATGAGACGCCTCCTCCAGTGCTGGGAACAGAAGACGAGTTGCTCACGCACTCGATTGATCGCATAGCACTGGAGCGGGCACTTGGCTGCCTGCCTCCCGGGTACCGGCTGGTCTTTGCCCTGCATGACATCCTTGGTTACGAGCACCAGGAAATGGCAGAGATCCTGGGATGCAGCGCGGGAAATTGCAAGTCGCAACTGCATAAAGCGCGTTTGAAGCTGCGCAAGGTTTTGCGCGAACAGAACAGGCCGGAATACATAAGAGAAGCTGCATGACAACCGGCGCATCAGCAACGTCACCCTCCGGGGCTGCTCGCGAGTTTGATGACTGCCTATGCCTGGTGGCGCGCCAGGCAGCGCGCGCCATTACCGATCTCTACGATCTTGTTCTCAGCCCCGCAAAAATGAGAGCTACGCAGTACATCCTGCTCAGGATCCTGGCACGAGAGGGAGATGTATCTCAACAAAGACTGGGGATGATGTTGTGCGTGGCGCCTGAAACTATGAGCCGCCGGCTTTCAGCTTTAAGGTCGGCCGGCTTGATCAAATTGTGTTCAGGCTTGCGGGGTAGAGAGCGCGTTTATGCTCTCACTGAGGCGGGCAAGGCGCGCCTGAAAGTAGCTGCTCCGTATTGGCGGCGTTCCCAAACCAGAATGCGTACCTGCATGTCTCGCGAGCAGTGGGCGGAAGCGCCTTCTTTCTTACGCTGGCTGGTGACCGCAGCGCGCAACGCGGAATCGGCGCGTCTCCGGAATACCGGATAAAGGGCAGCAGGCAGGATTTATTTTCAATCCTGCTGCACAGCTCCGCACTGTTTACCTAGTTCAGATTCTCAGGGTTGCACGCTCGGTGTGTGACTCCTGCGCGTTGTAAACTGCGCGATGAGAGAGATAATCCAGATCACAAAAAACAGCCAGACCCATGCTCCCACAGCAATAGCGCCGGCCAGTCCCAGAATCCACAAGACGAAAAAGACAACAAAAGCCAGCCAAAGCATCTCAACCTCCTTTACAAAACTTGCTCTACTACTTTTGGTGAGATACGGTCATGAGGCGTTGCGCCTTGAATGGCGGCTGCAGGTTGCATATGCAATTGATGGCAGAGCAACGTGGAATTCTGCTTCTATTTCCTGCGTTTCGTCAGCGCCTGATGCTTCCGCGAAAGGCGCTGCAACGCTGAAACCAGAATGGGGCCAATACTGCGGAGCTCTTCTCGGGAAGAACTCGCCTGTTGCCGCAACACCTTCTCTCCTTCCGGAGTAATGGCCAGCGTGACCTGGCGGCGGTCAGTATCAGATTCCCGGACGCGCTTGATAAGACCACGCTTTTCGCAACGGTCAGCCAGTTCCACCATGCTGTTGTGGTTCATCTGCATGCGGTCAGCAAGAATGGTCACGCTGGGGACGCGCGGCGGGGGCAGGCCCTTGATCGCCAGCAAAAGCTGGTATTGCTGCGGATGATTGCCGCTGGCCCGGGCATGCTCCTCCATGTGACGCAGGTACCGGCGAAGCTGATACCGGAACTCTGCCAAGGCAATGTACTCGGGCGTGGTGAGCAGTCTGGACTGGGATGCGGCGGTTCTTGTCTTCGGCATTCGTGATTTGTCCTGGGTCTTACATGTGCTGAAATCCTGGGAAAAGCATCCGGTAACAAGCAAGCCGGATCCCGTGCGTGAAAAACCAGGTTTTACTTGGAGGCCACATACGACTCTAAGGGATGAACGCTGTTTTGCCAATAACTCACGCAATTTTTAGTTCGTGGCAAGAACCACATTGGTGATGGGATTGCACCCCAGCATTGGGAGTCTGCTTCGCAGCAAACGTGGATCACTTCTGCGGCTCCAAGTAAAATACCAGCGGGATCCAGAGCACTATAGTTTTCTGAAGAGCGCAAGATTGCCGGGTTTGAACGCTGAAGGGTCCGTGCCACA
>DATFDA010000267.1:0-11493 GCA_035252525.1 Candidatus Angelobacter sp.
CCAACAGGGCGAATATGAAACTCCAAGCGGCTGGCAAAAACCAGAGCGGCAGCATGAGACCATCCACGTAAAAGGCAAGCCCGACGTAAGCTTTGACTTGGTCATCACGCGCCACGGACCGATCATCAGCCGCCTCTTCCCCGGCGAGACCCGGCAGATCGCGCTGCAGTGGGTGCTCTATGACACGCGCCAGATCGGCATCCCGCTCTTTGATCTCGACTCGGCGCAGAACTGGGAGCAATTCCGCCAGGCGCTCTCCGTCTTTGCCACGCCATCGCAAAACGTTGTCTACGGCGATGTGGACGGCAACATCGGCTACCAGCCCATGGGCTTTATCCCCATACGCGCTTCCGGCGACGGCACAGTTCCCGTCCCCGGCGCCGACGGCAAGCATGACTGGACCGGCTATGTGCCTTTTGACAAGCTGCCTGCCGTGTACAATCCGCCGGGCGGAATCATTGCCACCGCCAACTCCCGAATCACGCCCAAAGACTATCCTTACCTGCTGGCGACGCAGTGGTTCCCGCCATATCGTACTGAGCGCATTTACCACGTGCTGCACGCCGATAAAAAATTCTCGCCCGCGGATATGCTGGCCCTGCAAACTGATATCACCTCAGAATACGATCGCTTCTTTGCCGACCGCTTCGTCTACGCCATTGATCACAGCAGCAAGGCAACCGATCGCACGCGCCAGGCGGCCGATCTCATGCGCGGATTTGACGGCCGGCTGACGGTCGACTCGGCTGCAGCTACCATTGAAGTTAAAGCCCGCGTGGCTCTGTGGAAGCTGCTGCTCCAACCCAAGCTGGGCCACAACTGGGACCGCTACGAATGGTCAGAACAGTCCGTTGCCCTTGAGAACATCGTGCAAACCCAGCCTGACCGATGGCTGCCTCCCGCCTACAGCAACTTCAATGATCTGCTCAACGCAGCAGTTGCCAAGGCCATCCAGGATGCGCCGGCCGATCTCAAATCCTGGAAGTATGGCGAGCAGTTCCCTGTCGTCATCAACCATCCCATCTTTGGCGCTATTCCCGGGCTGGCTGGAATGAGCGCGCCCGGACGCCATCCCCAATCCGGCGGCGGATACACCGTCAAGCAAGTAGGCCGCGGCTTTGGCCCGTCTGAGCGCATGACCGTGGACTTCTCCAACCTTGACGCTTCCACGTTCAACCTGGTGCAGGGCGAATCCGGCCAGCTTTTCAGTCCTTACTACATGGATCATTGGGCCGCCTGGTACGGAGGAACCACGTTCACACTGGCGTTCTCAGATGCGGGTGTGAACCAGAGCAAAGCGCATGAGTTGACGCTGGAGCCAGGGAAGTAGAACCAACGCTTCCATACATCTGAATTAGCCGCTCTGCTTCTGTATTCCGATGTCGCGCGATGTCGGGATCACGCGGATGTCGGCGATGCGAGTCTCGAGTGGCACAGCCGCCCTCGGCTGTGGGTTTTTGCCAGGCTGTTCAAAGGCCGGAACAGAAATTACGAGCTGCCGGGAGTCAGATCATCCGGCGATATTGGTAGGGACCAATGAAGTTTTGGCCTTGATCGAGCGACCTTTATCGGCTACAACTACACGATCACGCCCCTGCTGCTTGGCTGCATAAAGCGCAGAATCGGCTGCGCTTAACAGCTCTTCGGCAGCCGTGCCGTGCGCGCCAAGAACGGCCAGGCCTATGGAGATACTGATAGGCCGAAGCATTTGTCCTTTGTGTTGTACCAGCATCTTCTTGGCCGCCTGGCATAAGTCCACAGATCGCTCTTGCGCTCCTTCAAGAGAGGCTTCAGGCAGGATCACCGTAAACTCCTCTCCGCCGTACCGGCAGACAATATCTTCCGCCCGAAAGTGGTCTTGAAGAAGCGTTCCAAATGAGCGGAGGACGGCATCACCGGCTTCATGTCCAAAGGTGTCATTCAAGTTCTTGAAATGATCAATATCGATCATCAGAACACCTAATGCTGACTGCTTGCGCGCGGCACGCCGCAATTCCCGGCCAAACGACTCCTCCATGTAACGGCGATTAAACAATCCGGTCAGTGGGTCTCGAATCGATTGCGTCTTGAGTACCTCGCGCATCTTCAGGTTGGCCAAAGAAAGGGCGGATTGTTCTGCCAGTGTCCGCGCAAGGCGTTCTCCGGAACTGGCCTCTTCCGCCGCAAGCGGAATATCTGCATCCGCCTGTGCTGGACTGACGTAAAACAGTCCAAGCGTCTCTCCATGGGCCATCATAGGCACGCACATGGATCCCGCTGGTCGATTGCCATCCAAGTGAGCGCAGGCAAGACTGGCTGGCTCGGCATTGAAGCGATGCAATCGTCCTCTTCTCAGTGCCACGCAGTCCTTCGGTTCGAAAACGGTCAGAGGCAGCGTGGGATTTCCCCAGGTTGCAACCGCTTCAACAATGTCACGTGAGCTCGCGATCATGCAGACTGCACCTGACGACCCGGGAAACAGAACCTGGGCACTCGCTGTGATCAGATGATGAGCTTCTTCCACGGATAGACATGACTGGAGAGATTCTCCGAGTTCTGCCAGCAGCGTGACTTCCCGGTTCAATTGAGTTGTTTTTTTGTGCAAGCTCGCATATCTCAAGACTTGTTCTGTAAGTTCGAGCCAGCGGCGGACGGAGAAAAACAGCAGCCCGATCAGCAGTATCAGGCCGGTGACGATTGTTTCATCAACCTTGCTCTCTTTATGTTGTGCAATCCACTCAGCGATGGACCCCGTATCGAAGAAGGATACAAGCACCAGAGAAACTCCGAGCGCAAGCGCGACACCGAACAAATCCCGTTTCTGTGCATGCTTGACACGGCTGATTTCCGGGCTGAGTTCCACAGCATCGTTGTATCGCTCTACTAAACGTGAAATGCCCAGCCATTTCCGCAAAGCCAACAAACCGGCAACCAGTAACAGAGCGCTACCGAAAAACACAATTTCATCAATTTTTGTTTGTTTGTGATTTGCTATCCATTGCGCCAGCGAGCCAGTATCCAGGAGAAATACCAGAAATATTGAGAATAGGGCGACGACAGCCATAGTAACGAGATCGAAACGGAATCTTGTCTTTAGGTGAGAGGAACTGAGTCTTTCCTGTGTATGCATATCAGGCGTCCGGATTCAAATCGCTATCAGCGCCTTTGGACTAGCTTGGGTGAGAAAATCACAACCGTGCTTGGGAGTCTTCCGGCAATTGTAGCCGTCCTATGCTAATAGGACACTCGATACTTCCGAAATTACAGAAGTAACTTACGTGTGACATGTTATTGTCAAAGATTAAAGATTTTTCATATTTGCATTATCTCGGCAACAGATATTCCGGTTTTCAGAACAACAGTATTTCCTCACTCCACTAAGACACAATAACTTCTTCTCCTTGGAGCCGCAGAGCAGTTATGCTCATTAGGATGGCACTCGGACAAACAAATACAGCGGACGCCCAGCCGCTGTTAACGCTCCTGGTTATAGATGACGATCCCTTGGTTCTGGAACTTGCTGGAGAAGCATTGAGCCAGGAAGGACTCCGCATCGTAAGTGCCAACACACCCGAGCATGGGCTGGAATTGTTCTTCAAGGACCGGCCGCAAATTGTCATCACAGATCTTATGATGCCGGGGATGACCGGAATGCAGGTCCTGGAAACCATCGTCGCAGCGGACCCCGCTGTGGACGTAATTCTCCTTACTGGCCACTATTCAACCGAATCGGCGGTTGAGGCAATTCAGAAAGGGGCCTGTGACTATCTTGTTAAACCGCCTGACCTCTTCAAACTGAAAGCGCGAGTCGGACAGCTTATGGCTGAAGCCGCACGCCGCAAGCGGGCGTTCTCGCTGGATCAGGAACTCCTGGAGACCTATCAATTCGAAAACATGATCGGACGGAGTCCTCTCGTCCTCGAGTTGTTCGCAAAAATCCGCCGCATCGCACCTCATTTCAGAAACGTTCTGGTTACCGGCGCCACTGGAACGGGGAAGGAACTCACGGCAAGAGCATTGCATCGTTCAAGTCCCGTAGCTTCCAAACCTTTTGTGGTGTGCAATTGTTCCGCTATTGTCGAAACACTATTTGAAAGTGAACTTTTCGGTTACGTTCGCGGTGCGTTTACGGGCGCCCATCAGGACAAGGCAGGCTTGTTTGAGTTTGCCAATGGTGGCGCCGTTTTCCTCGATGAAATAGGTGAACTGCCGTTAGGTGCTCAGGCCAAGCTGCTCCGGGTGCTGCAAAATCAGGAAGTGCAGCGGGTCGGGTCCCCAGTGACAAAGAAAGTGGATGTTCGGGTTATAGCAGCCACCAATCGGGACCTCAAAACGATGGTCCAGGAGAAGACCTTCCGGGAAGATTTGTTCTATCGCTTGGCAATGGTCGAGGTGAAGCTGCCCCGTCTGGAGCAAAGAAAAGAAGACCTGCCGCTCTTGCAACGACACTTCCTGGAGCGTTTCGCCAGGGAATACAAGAAAGATATACAAGGCATAACGCGCCGCGCTCAGACTGTGCTTACTCGCTACCACTGGCCCGGAAATGTGCGCCAGCTTGAGAACGTAATCGGCAGCGCATGTATGCTGACGCAAGGCCCGGTCATCGATATCGCAGATTTACCCGAAGAGCTTCAATCGGATGCCGTTAGCGGCGCTGAGGATGAAGTTACCTCGCTTGAATTAGTTGAACAGCGTCACGTTCTGCGGGTACTGGAACAGATGGGCGGCAACAAGAACCGCGCAGCCGACGCGCTGGGTATAAGTCGCAGCACGCTTTATGTGATCCTGGGAAAGATCGAGTCAGCTCAAACCAAAAAGGAACACAAGTTGGCCCCCCGCTAGCCTCCGCCTTCCCTTTTCAAACGCGCCGTGTACAGTTTCCGGACAGATTCTGAGATTCAGGCATTTGATGCCGTGCGGCAAATTCCTCTACACCCTCCAAGCCTTCTATTTTCAAATAGTTACTTGCAATATCAATTGGAGAACGGGATGCAATTGATAAAGGCATGCAAGGAAAGCTGATTAGGACAACTTGGTTGATGCTCCTGTTCTTTGGTTCCGCCGCAGCGGCGCAAAGCCAGACCAGGGGCCAATTGGAAGTTACGGCTGTCGTGGAAAGCTCATCTGCCTGGGTACAAGGGGACGGCGGGAACTGGGTGTTTGTCGTGGCCAATGCTCCGGCTTCGAGAGACACCCTTTCTGCGGCACTCGTGAATGGACAGGACCAGAAACAGCCGTCCGCCAAAAAGCCGAACCAGACAAAAGCAAAGCCGGCTTCTCGACGCCATCTCCGAGCATAACCAGTGACAATCACCAACAAAGGGAGTTCACAAATGATAAGCACATCTGCACCGCTCTCGGCTTTTATTCTCTCCGACAATGCATTTACCATCGAAGCCACAAAAAAAGTTCTTGAGTCTCATCGCTTCAGAGTAACCACAGCGGAGCAGGCCTCAGGGCCGGTGGAACTCTGCAGACGTACCCGGTACGATCTCGCTGTTTATGACGAGGACTATGCGGCCGCAAGCGAATTGGCTGTAAATCAATTCCCGAGCGCACCGCATGTGGTTCTGAAGCTTGTCGGAAAAAATAAAGTTCATCACTCCCCATCTGCGCGCTTTCACTTCCTCGTACAGAAACCTTTTACAGGTGACCTTTTCGCTAAAACCATCAGGGCTGCGTATGGGCTTGTCGCCCTCGGCCGGCGGGCAAGCTTTCGTCAGCCGGTATCGATAATGGCAAGCTCGTCCCGGGTGGTACAAGAAGGCAACACGAATCATTTGAAGTCGGCAAGAATTATCAATGTCAGCTACGCAGGTATGTGTGTTGAAACTCCAGGGATGCTTCCCCAGGGAGCACAGATCGATCTGTCCTTTCCAGCGTCCGAACTGGGTACAACAATCAATGTTAGGGGCACGGTTGCCTGGGCCCACATATCGGGTCGGGCTGGCATTAAGCTGGTGAAGGAGAATTCTCTGGAGGAACGGGCATTTGAGACATGGCTCGCCTCCATTCTGCCGGCGACTGATGAATTCCTGCCGGCCATACCAAATCAACCTTGGCATTTGCGCCAGCTAAAAACGTCTCCGTTGGGGAGCTTTCCACTGCAGAAGACATTTTCACCAGTCGTGAACTGTGCAGAAGCCCGGCCCAGGGAGAAATTTCAGGTGGGAGTTTTCAACGCATGAGCCGGTATGAAGCAAACAGCAATGCCCCGCTGTTCTTATCTGTCAGACGAACCATTGGAGGTTTAAATGCAACTCAGGCCCGACGAAATGATCGCTTTCTCTGTTTCTCCTCGATTTGAACCGGCCTGGCCGCAGTGTGCTTGTGGGAATCTTGCATATAGAATTGTCGGTGTATTGGATCTGGGATTGAGGAAGGAGGTCCCGTTGTGCATTCGCCATTTCATTGAGGCATGCGTGGACTATCCGCTTCTCGCCTACGTCGAGGGTGGCTCTGAACTAGGCTTTCACAGCCGCAGGCAGCCTGCACAACAACTCGACTTGCCGCAAGCTAACGCCTGTTACAAAATCCCAGCTTGCCCCCTGAGCCAAACTACTTAAAAATCTTCTAATATCTTTGTTGCTCATTTGCAGACAGCGTGAACACCTGCACTTGACTCGTTAAGAGCTTTTATTCATTACTTTAGTTTGTCTCGAAATTAGAACTACCCATACTTTGTCATTGGTCCAAAACATCTTAGTGAGACACTATACGTATTGGCGGTGCCAGCACATTCGGGAACCTCTATTCAATGCGTTTCCGGGAATGTGCATGGTGATGCGCCAGACTGAAGTGTGGATAAAATGTACGATCAGGACCAGGAAGTTCACTCCGCCAGCGACGGATTTCCAATACTGGAAACAAATGCCACGATTCTGGTGGCCGACGATCATGCTCCCAATCGAGAGCTTCTCCAGGAAGTGCTCGCCTCCGCCGGATTTACTGTATTAGTGGCGGAAGATGGCGCGGCGGCTCTACAAAAATTCAAGCGCCTTAGGCCCGATCTCGTTCTCCTTGATGTGATGATGCCGCACCTGAACGGTTTTGAGGTGTGTGCCCGTATCAAGGCGGACAGCGAAACCTGCCTCACGCCCGTTATTTTGGTGACTGCTCTGTCGGCCAAAGAAGATCGGGTAGTCGGAATCACTGCAGGCGCCGATGATTTTCTAACCCGGCCGGTTGATACTAGTGAATTGCTTGCTCGTGTCCGCTCCCTTCTGCGCCTTAAACGGCACACTGATGAACTGGAAAAAGCTGAGACCGTGCTTTTTGCCCTGGCACGGAGCATCGAGAGCAAAGATCCTTATACCCAGCATCATTGCGATCGGCTGTCGACCTATGCCGCAACCCTCGGGGAAGCTCTTGAGTTGCCAGGACAAGAGATTACGGCACTCAGGCGCGCTGGTATTGTCCACGACATTGGAAAGGTTGCAGTTCCGGATGCGATTTTGCTGAAGCCCGGCAAGCTCTCGGATGAAGAATGGACAATCATGCGTCAGCACCCCATTGTCGGGGAACGCATCTGTGCACCACTCAAATCATTTCGCTTAGTTCTCCCTATCATCCGTCACCACCATGAGAAGCTCGATGGTTCCGGCTACCCTGATGGTTTACGAGGCGAGCAAATTCCCATTACAGCTCGGGTGCTGCAGATCGTGGATGTCTATGATGCACTGACCACCGCCAGACCCTATAAGCGTGCTCTGTCGCTGGATGAAGCCCTCGAGACCATGACTGAAGAAATCGCCAGGGGGTGGTGGGACCTCAAGATTTTTGAAGCATTTAAGAACATCCTCGCGGAGCATCATCGGTTTCCCCTGCGAAAACAAAATGGACGTATAGCACCGAATCCTTATCAGGCTTGATTCTATGGCGTTCTCGACGATAAAGAAGACTTCTGTTGCGCTGGCCATGGCTGGACTCATTCTCCTTTTTGCATCGGCAATGGCTTATCAAAGCGCCAAATGGTCCCTGCAAGATAGCGTATGGGTCTCTCACACCCATGAAGTGCTTGAGGGACTCGACCGGATACAGGCAGAGATCGCTCAATCCCGGACTGCCTCACGCGAATATCTGATCGCCGGATATGAATCCTCTTTACAGGATTACCACGACCAGATTTCCAGGTTGAGTGTCGACCTTGGGCATATCGCCCAATTGACCGCCGATAATCAAACCCAGAGGGCAAACCTCCTGAACTTGCGGCTGCAGATCAGAAATTTGACTGAGTTTCTGGATCAGGGTATCGCCGTCCGTAAGAAGCAAGGTGTTAACTCAGCGCAGGAAATCGCATTCAGTGGAGGCGGCAAGGAACTGATGGACCAGGCCGCAACGGGCATTCGCTCGATGAAGGCCGAAGAAGATCGCCTGTTGCAGGCACGGCAGGACAATCTCCATCACGGTATCCGGCTCGCTGCCGTTATATTTGGACTCACTGTTCTGTTCGAAATCATTCTGCTTGTGGTGGCGTACTGCTTCCTCCCAAGGGAGGTATTGAAGCGTGAACTAGCCGAGAGGTCGCGCCGCGAAATCGAAGAGCGCTTCCGGCTCCTGGTAAGCCGCGTTACTGATTACGCCATTTATCAACTTACTCCAACAGGCCACGTCACAACGTGGAATGAGGGCGCTCAACGAATCAAGGGCTACACGCAGGATGAAATCGTAGGAAAACATTTCTCCTGCTTTTTCACTCCGGAAGACCTGGCCCTTGGCAAACCTGATCGTGAGCTCGAGACTGCCGTTGCAACCGGCCATTATCAGGGAGAGGGCTGGCGGGTTTGCAGGGACGGCAATCGATTCTGGGCCAACGTAACGATTACCGCTCTGAAAGACGAAAACGGCAAGCTGAGAGGATTCTCCAAAATTACTCGTGACGTCACTGAGCGCAAACGCGCAGACGAGTTACTGCAGGAAAGTGAGGAACGGCACCGCAAATTGTTCGACAACAATCCCCATCCCACATGGGTTTATGATCGCGAGACACTGAAGTTCCTGGCTGTGAATGCCGCAGCCGTTCGCAAGTACGGATATACGTCTCAAGAGTTCCTGACGATGAACATCAAGGCCATTCGTCCGCCTGAATACATTCCTGCGGTGCTTGAAAGCGTTAATCATCTTCAGGACGGAGAGGAGAATGTTGGGAATTGGAAGCACCGCCTTAAAGATGGCTCGGTAATTGATGTCGAGATCACTTCATACGCACTTAATTTTCAAGGCCGACCCGCCGAAGTTGTGGTTGCAGCCGATATTACTCAGAGGAAGAGGGCCGAAGAGGAAAAACGTAGCTTTACCGAGGCTTTGGCGCGCAGCAACAGGGAGTTGGAGCTTCGTAGCCGTGAAGCTGAGCACGCTACCAAACTGAAAAGCAAGTTCCTTGCCACCATGAGTCATGAGCTGCGAACGCCCTTAAACGCCATTGTCGGCTTTTCCGGGCTGCTGGCCGACGGCACGGGAGGACAATTAAACGAGAAACAGAACCGCTTTGTTAACCACATTAAGAATGGGGCCCATCACCTTTTACAACTGATCAACGACATCCTGGATTTATCGAAGATCGAGGCTGGGCAGATGGAGATCCGCTGCGAGGATTTTGATGTCAAGAGCGCGCTCTCCGAAGTCCTGTCGACCATTCGCCCCTTGGCGATGACCAAAAATATTGATGTTCGGCAGATGTCTGAAACCGAAAGAACCATCTATGCAGACCGGGTGCGGTTCAAACAGATTCTCTACAATTTGTTGAGCAATGCGGTCAAATTTACTCCTGAAGGGGGACGGGTTGCCGTCGACTGGCGGGAACTCGATGATTGCATCTGTGTCTCTGTGACCGATACTGGAATTGGCATTCGCACTGAGGATCAGGAACTCATCTTTGAGGAATTTCGCCAGGTGGAAGGAGAGGGCGCGCATGAGGGAACAGGGCTGGGGCTGGCGATTACAAAACGTCTGGTAGAGCAGCAAGGTGGCGGCATCTGGCTGGAAAGCGAGTTCGGCAAGGGCAGCCGGTTCAACTTTACTCTCCCGGCTGGAGCACACCTGCGCGATGAGTCTGGTATGAGCGCGAATCTAGAAGTTCTCTCACGCGGAAATAGTGAGGCTGTGCCCCTTCGTGACGCACCGCTCATTCTCGTGATTGATGATGAAGGTACAGCGCGAGAACTCCTCATGAGTTATCTTGAGCCAGAAGGGTACCGGACTGAGACTGCGGCCTCTTCCAGCGAAGCCATTGAGAAAGCCAAACAACTGCAACCCGATGCCATCACCCTGGATATCCTGATGCCAAACGCAAACGGCTTCGAGATTCTTTTGATGCTGAAAGAGGCGCCTGAAACAGCGCATATTCCAATCATCATTGTTTCTATCGTTGATCAGCAAAAAGTCGGGTTCGCTCTTGGCGCCGCGGATTACCTGGTAAAACCTGTCGATAAAACCCTGCTCTTGAAAACAATTCGCAAATACACCAGGCCGTACAAGAACAAAGACAGCGTCATTCTAGTGGTGGACGACGACCCGGTGACAGTTGATCTTCTGGAGACGACGCTCAGGGCCGCTGGATACAAGACTCATTCTGCTCATTCCGGGAAATCAGCCCTTGCCTTGCTTGGGCAGACTCTGGTGGATGGTATCCTTCTGGATCTGCTGATGCCGGATATGGATGGATTTGAAGTTCTTCGGCATCTCAAAAAGGACTCCCGGCTCAGTGATATCCCCATCTTTGTTCTGACTGCCAAAAACTTGACTGAATCCGATCTTGAATTGCTGCGCCGCCAGACTCGCGCACTGCTACGTAAGGAAGGCTCATGGCGTCAGGAGTTGATTCAGGCTTTGGGGAAGGTTGTTGTCGAAGATAGCAGGGCCGCGAAAGTGGCGGAGAGCTCATGAACAGAATTCTTGTAGCAGAAGATAATCCCGTTAACCTTGAACTTTTGCGTGAAATGCTGGAAGGGCTCCGCTGTGAGGTAGTTGAGGCTACCAACGGGGAGCAGGCTCTTGCCAAGGTCGAGGAAACCAGGCCCGACCTCATTCTGCTCGATATCAACATGCCTAAAATGAACGGTTATGATGTCCTGGCCCGTCTTCGCCAAAATCTTAAGTTCTCCGGGGTGCCTGTCCTGGCGGTCACGGCATATGCCATGAAAGAGGACCAGCAAAGAGTGCTGGAGGCCGGCTTCAACGGGTACTTGCCCAAACCGATCGATACAGCGCGATTGCTCGGTGAACTCCGGCGCTTTGGAATTCTGCTGGACTGAGATTGCCACAAGGGCCAAATTGGTAAATATTGCCAACTTGAAATGCAGGAGAGCGGTAGGATGGTCAAGTTCTCGCTTGCATTTGCTACTCGGGCATGTACCGGTTAACAGCAGTAGGTCAGAAGAGATTGCCAAGATTGCCAGAACTGCCAAAATTGAATGCGAAGGGTAGGGATTGTGTGAGCAAAAAAGGCCTCAGCAAAGGACGATGAACGACTATTTGCTTGCTTTTGACAGGTGGACATGTCCGCGTTAACAGCAG
>DATFDA010000268.1:0-3227 GCA_035252525.1 Candidatus Angelobacter sp.
GATCCCGTTACTACCTATCTGAACAACGGCCAGGGCACAGGTCCCTGGGGCATTGAGACACATAACGGGGGCAATGGCGATACAGGGGGGTCACTCCAGGCGGACTTCGGCCGAATCAGCTCCCAACCGGGATTTGCTACATCTGAAGTGTGGACCTTGCAAGGCGGATCGGGCTGGGACCATCCCATTCACATCCACTTTGAAGAAGGCCAGATTCTCAACCGCAACGGCGTGAAGCCATCACCGGCAGAAAGCGGCCGCAAGGACGTCTACCGTCTGCGGGACAACGGCTCAGTAACACTCAAGATGCAATTTCGTGATTGGGGCGGGATGTTCATGGAGCACTGTCACAACACCATGCATGAAGACAATGCCATGCTGTTGCGATGGGACCTGGACAGTGGAACGCCGTTCCTGAGCCCGCTGCCGACACCCATTTCAAAACCGACTGGTGTCACTTTCGAGACCCCGGACGAAATTCTTCCCAACGCATGATTTGAACTCCCGGCGTGCGCCAGAGATGGCGCGCGCTGGGACCGAAATTTCGTTTCGGAATACGGGCCAAAGGAGCACAACATGTCGGCAAAAAATTGGAAGAATGCAACCTTAATTTCGCTCATTCTTATTGCAATCTTTGCATTTGTAGTCGCGGCCAAACCTGTGGCCGCCAATGGAGACGAGTCAAGGCACTTCCCCAACGTGGAGCTTATTACCCAGGACGGAAAAAAAGTCCATTTCTATGACGATCTGATCAAGGACAAGATCGTTGCCATCGATCTCATTTACACCACGTGCCACTACTCATGTCCTCTGGAAACAGCGCGCCTGGCGCAGGTGCAGCAGAAGCTCGGCGACCGGGTAGGCAAGGATATCTTTTTTTATTCCATCAGCATTGATCCAGACCACGATACGCCGGAAGTATTGCGGGCTTACATGAAGCAATATCATGTGGGGCCGGGCTGGACCTTTCTGACAGGCAAGAAAGAGGACATTATTTTTCTGGGCAGGAGGCTGGGACTATATACCACCCCTTCCGTCAACGCAGATGGCCATATTGCCCATCTCTTGATAGGCAATGATGCAATCGGCCAATGGGTACGCAGTTCTGCCCTGGACAATCCCAGTTTTCAAGCCAGGATGATTGGTGAGTTTCTGGACAATTTTAAGCACGACAATCCGGCCCAGCAGGCGGGTTCCACTGACGGAAGCCCGCTCAAAAACTTCGATCAAGGTAAATATTTGTTCGGAAGGGATTGCATCGCGTGCCATACCATTGGACATGGAGACAAGATCGGGCCAGACCTACTGGGCGTAAACCACGTCCGCAGCCAGCAATGGCTGACGCGAATCATTCAGCGCCCCGACCGGTTAATCGAAGAAAAGGACCCAATTGCAACGGCGCTCCTGAAAAAATACAAGGTGCGAATGCCCAACACCTACGTTGGTGACGTGGATGCCGGCTATATCATCCGCTACATTGAGGAGCAGACTGCGGCGCAAGAGAAACAGGCAAGCAATGGCGATGCAACAAAAGTTGCGAACCAATAGAGATTGAATAATGGCCGACGCTGTGACACCTTAACTTACAGGCAGCCGGGCCATCCGCATCGGAAGACGGTATAGTTTGCTGCTCGCAACCCTGTCGGGAACACTGCATTCATCTCATGTTTGAACTGCTGGTTCGTTGGGAAATCGACAATGGAGCCGCGCCGTTCCTGCGTCCGCTTCCCACGCCGGTTCCGGCCTCTCAGGGCGTCACCTTTGTCCCACCGGATGACATCGGTCCCACCGCGTTCTAGAACGAAGGAGCCAAACAAAACAAGGACTGGCGAGCTGTGCGCAGCTCGTCAGTCCTGAACTCAAAAAGAAGAAGAAGTTTTAGCCCGTCGCCAGCCAGCCCCTCGTTACCAGGCGGCGCCGTTCCTTTCGCGGAGAGGTCAGCAAGCTTCTGTTCTTGACGAGTGAGCTGTTGTAGAAGACTTCCTGCAACTGATCGTAGAGGCACAATCGTGCGCGGCGCAGTCGAGTATTGGCGGTATCGATCTTTACATTTAATTCCGCCGCAACCTCAGCCATGCTCAATTCATGAATCTGCCGCAGTATAAAAACCCGCTTATAGATCTCATCCAGTGATCCCAGAGCAGAAAGGAATTCTGCTTCAAGCTCTTTGAATTCCAGCGCATCTGCGGGCGAACCCCGGGGATCGATAAAATCAGGCCCTTCCCCGGATTGGTCATCGTCTGAAATCTGCACCGTGAATCGCAATCGCCGCTTGTTTCTTTGCATGGCTTTCAGTGCCTCATGTGTGGCGATTTGCAGAAGCCAGGCTCGAAAACTGTAACCGGGACGCAACTGCGAGGCATGTTGAATGACCTTTAGCAGACAGTCCTGCAGGATGTCTTCTTCGTCGGCTTGGCCGCGAGTAATGGAACGGATGGCGGTTTTGAGTTTTTGCAAGTGATGCGAAAGCAGAGGGAGCAGCGCTTCGGATTGTCCCGCCCGCAGCTTGTCAATAAGCGCGGCTTCCTCCGTCAGGAAACCCGTTTCAACAACCTCCCCTGTGGTCTGGGTCCATATGGGATAGATTCGATGTTCCTTTAACGAGGAATCAACTACCGTCGTCATTGGCTGAGAAAACTCGCCAATTTTGTAACGGACTCTCCCGCCACAAGAACTGATATCTACGAGTTTGACAGGATGAACTTGGGAAGCGTTCTGAAGAACAACTGTAACTTGCGCACACGAAGGCAGGCGCACTACAACCCGCCTATCGGGGCTGGCACCCGGAAACATACCAACCTCCTGAGAGTTCTTAATTGATTGCTAAGGCGCGGCAGGCTCCACCGCTCATTTGTTGAGAGATTCTCATCTTAAGTCGACGGAACAAGCAAACAAATTATGACCTTAGGTCGCTGGAGTCACGGCTGTGCTTTGGCTGGCTTTTGCCAAGCCCGAAAAACGAGATTTTGTACATTATAAAGTTTGACGGCCTGTCGTCTTAAATAAATCTAATGAGATGCCATAAAAAACAGAGTCTCCCACCTTACTTCGGTTACTTGAGGGTTATATCAGGCGGGGATATAACAGCTACATTCGAGAGCTGTAACTTGCCGGGGGTGGTGGGCCGCACGGCTCAAGTGCAGGGAAGGTGGAAGAACATGCAAGACAAGAAGCACTTAAAAGTTCAGGGCATCCGTTTTGGACGCTCCTTGCAAACCTTGCTCAAG
>DATFDA010000269.1:0-2555 GCA_035252525.1 Candidatus Angelobacter sp.
ATTTGCGTTCCCTGCGCGCCACCTTCAAAAGCCAGCATGTACCACATTAATGCGGTGATCTCGTCCTTTGGAACCTGAATTCCTTTCTCGTATAAAAATGCCACGGCCAATTGCGCATCGGCATCCTGATCATTGGCTGCGTTCAAAAACCATTTTGCACCTTCGGCCTCATTCTTTGGCAGGCCACCATGTCCTTCAAAATGGTAGAAGCCAACCATATACTCTGCCTTTGGAATGCCTTGTGCCGCCGCCTTCTGGTACCAAGTAAAAGCAGTTTGCCGGTCACGATGAACGCCGAGCCAGCCCTCACCATAAATCCTGGCCAAAGCATATTCCGCGGCTCCATTTCCATCGTTAGCCAGGCGTTGAAACAAGGCCACGCCTTCTTTACGGTTTTCATCCTTGCTCTTATCAGGAATTATTTTTCCGCTGTCATACAAGGCCACCAGATCTGTGGTTGCTTCCCAGTATCCTTTTTCGCTTGCGCCCACATACCAGTCTTTTGCCTCCGGCTCCCGGTGCAACTCCGCCAGCAGCGCTCCCTCGTCATATTGCCCTACAGCATCGTTCCGGTCAGCAGCCGTGCGGTACCATTTCAAGGCTTCATTTGCATCCTGCCCTTTGCGTCCGGCGAATCCTTCAAAGGGATCGTAATAGACACCTATCTGGTTGGCGGCGATGGAACTTCCCTGATCAGACGCAGTGTGATACCACTTTAGCGCTTCCGCTGCATCTCTTGGCACGCCGGAGCCGAGCTGATAAGCCATACCTAAAACAATCTGGGCATGCATGTCTCCCGCTTGCGCTCTCGTAAGCAACTGTGGAACTTCAGCAGGCTTCAACTCTATGGCTTGGTTTCGCAGTGAGAAATAGTCCCTGCTCTGGATGGCTTTTGCAGGCGCTGAAGATGCATTCGCTTCAGTGGGTTTTGTTTGCGAAAAGACCTGCACGGCCAACAGCGCGAACAAGAGATAAGCCATCCGTAAAATGTTCATCTGTACTCCCGTGATATTTAAAAGCCTTAAGCAAGCAGGAGCATAACTCTAAATGTGGTTGCTCCAAAAGCGGCAAAGTACGGCAACGCGGTATCTATCGAGTGTCGTGAGAGGCAAGGATGAGCCAGGCAGACTGTTTTTAAATGGGTAAAGATTGATATTCCGTTCGCAACTCGTTTGGTTCACGGAGCAGTGTCTTCCGACCGGCCCTGCAAGTCAGCAAAGCCCAGATCGTGGGACTAAGGATTAGGATCGCACACGGGACACCGCTTTCAGCGCCAACTGAATCGAGCGTGGCGGGCCTTTCCTGAGGACGGTTATGGCAGCGGACCACCACCCGTTTTAACATCTATTTAACGTAGGCCGTGTACCCTGAAATTGGGAACTTGCATGAATCTACTGGTTTATATCGTTGAAGATGATCCGGATATCGCACGGCTGGTCCGCCATCATCTGGAGGCGGACGGGTTTGAGACGCTCTCCTTTTCACGCGCGACAGGAGTTATCGCGGAAGCGGTGAAGCGGCCTCCGGCACTCTTCCTGCTGGATATCATGGTGCCGGGTGGAAGTGGAGTCGAGCTGTGCCGGCAGATACGCCAATCGCGAATGCTGGCGGCCTCGCCGGTGATTTTCCTCACCGCCAAGGGCGAGGAGGCTGATCGTATTGCAGGTTTGGAGATGGGAGCGGACGATTACATCACCAAACCATTCAGCCCCAAAGAGATGGTGGCCAGGGTGAAGGCGGTGCTGAGACGGTTTGAACAGCCGCTGAAAGAGACAAAAATCAAAGCCGGAGAGATTGAAATTGATACCGGAGCAATGACCGTCACGGTGCGCGGAAACCCGGTGATGACCACTGCGACTGAGTTCAGGCTGCTGGAGCACATGGCCCGTCATGCCGGGCAAATGTTCACGCGCGGGCACCTGCTTGACGCTGTTTGGCGCGACACGCATTATGTCACCGAGCGCTCAGTCGACGTTTATATTCGCAAGCTTCGGGAAAAAGTTGAGACTGAACCTGATGCGCCGCGATACATAACTACAGTGCGCGGCGCCGGCTACCGCTTCCAGGTCCCAAAGAGTCCATGAGGACGCACATATTTGCGAAGTTGCTGATTGGAGCTGCCGCGGTGATCCTGGCGGCGACGGTCACGCTGGACCTTGCCGTAACCCATTTCTGGGAGGCATCACTGCGCAACCAGATCAGGTTGAGCCTTACGGAAAAGACGGCGATGCTCGCTCATGAGGTGCAGGACGTCACCCGTCCGGAGTTGCAGCGGGAAGTAAAGGAAGCGGCCAACCTGGCGAATGCGCGCGCCACGGTGATCACGGCGGAAGGCAAGGTCCTGGCCGACTCAGGTGCCAATCCGCCGGAAATGGAGAACCATGCTACGCGGCCTGAGTTTATCGCCGCGCTTCATGGGCAGATTGGCAGCAACACGCGACGCAGCCACACTCTCGGTGTCGAGTTTCTGTATGTTGCCGCCCCCGTGCAGGGCGGAGCGGTGCGGCTGGCTTACCCTCTGGTGGAGATCCAGGAAGCCGTCTGGAAAATAAGAA
>DATFDA010000270.1:0-3091 GCA_035252525.1 Candidatus Angelobacter sp.
GGAGTCGCGGAAGCGATGCACTGCAATTTGTCTTCGGCGAGAGCGACCTTCAACAAGCCACCAGGATCCAACCGTGTGAACTCTGGTGGAGCAAGCACAAGCGAAAACAGGTCAGGAACGAAAAAGATGACGTCCGGTGACGACATCAACTCCGCAACAGCATTCCCTGCAAAGTCGCTCCTGAACGCCCGGTGCGAACACACCAGCCCTGCGAGATCCAGTTCCACAATCCTCTTGCCCGCAATAAATTCCGGGGCTTCGCCACCTGCAATCTGCTGTGCCAATGCGGCGACCAGGCTCCTTCTGCCCGCTCCGCGCTCACCTGCCAGTACCGGATTCCTCTTGTTGGCTCGTCCCAACACCTGGATCATCCGTTTCATTTCTGCATTTCGCTCAACGATCTTTTGGAGCCGTCCCTCTGCAGCCTGCTGCGTGAGATCGCTCGTGAATGGAGCCAAAAGATCCTCTTCGACCCGCTCTTTTGTCTGCTCTCCAACTTGCCCACGGGCCAACTCTTCCCTGACCGCCGACAACCGTACACCTCTTTCCTGCAGCATCGCGGCCGCAAATGACTTCTCTTCCCGCAGCAGGCCGAGCAAAAGATGCTCCGTTCCAATGTGCTTATGGGACAGCCGTTCAGCTTCTTCGGCGGCATAGGCCAGAACACGTTTGCCTTCATTGCTGAGTGGAAGGTCCACGGACGTTGAGACCTTCTCCCTGACCAGGGTGTGCTGCTCAATTTGTTTCCGGATACTCTCTACGCTTGCGAGGCTGTGAAGAAACCGGTTTGTCAGTGCTTTGTCTTCGCGCAGCAGACCCAACAGAAGGTGCTCAGTCTCGATATATGGACTGCCGAACTGGCTGGCTTCATAACGGGCAAAGAAAATTACGCGGCGTGCTTTCTCCGTGTACCGTTCAAACATGGCGATCTCCCCAGGCGGGCAATGGCAAGCACAACATTCTAAGCAGATGAAGTGAAATATCCAAAACGGATGATCGCGTGAGTCAATCTCTGCATTTACAATTTCAAATGATTGTTCATTCGCAAGGAGCGATACCTATATGCAAAGAACAGCCAGCGCACAATGGAGCGGCGGTTTAAAGGACGGCAAAGGCACTCTCAGCTCGCCCAGCGGCGTTCTGAAAAACACGCCCTATTCATTCGCCACTCGTTTTGAGTCCCAGCCGGGCACAAACCCTGAAGAATTAATTGCCGCAGCCCATGCCGGCTGCTTCAGCATGGCTTTATCTGCCCAGCTTGGCAATGCCGGAATGACAGCCCAATCCATTGACACCACAGCTACGGTAACTCTGGAAAAGCAGGACGCCGGATTCACCGTTACTTCCAGCCATCTTCAAGTAAGGGTCAAGATTCCCGGAGCTGACAAAGCCAAATTTGATGCCGCAGCAAAAAATGCGAAAGAAGGCTGCCCTATTTCACGCCTCCTGAACGCCAAAATCACTATGGATGCCCAACTGGAAAGCTGAACTGAGCGTACCTTTGAGGCAGCGCATCGCAGCGGCGCTCGGTTCGCGACTGTGGCAATGCTCCACGCCTAATGCTCACATATGGCGGCTGCTCCCGTCTAAGTTCCCGTACCTTTCCCGGTCCCAAAATTTCTTGCAATGGGAGGACTCCTCTAATGCGGAACTACCGGTTCACATTCATAATGGCATTCGCAGCATTGATGCTTGCAACTTCCAGTGCCGTCGCACAATCAGCTCTGGTTGACCTGCCGCGCGCCAGCCAGCACGCTACGTTGATGCAGCGGGTAGGGTTGACCAACATCACCCTCAATTATCACCGGCCTCTGGTGAACGGCCGCAAAGTCTGGGGCGGCCTTGTACCCTATGGCGAGGTCTGGCGCGCCGGCGCCAATGAGAACACCACCATCCAGTTTTCTGACCCGGTTACAATCCAGGGCAAGCCTCTGGCGGCCGGGATCTATGGCCTTCACATGATCCCCACAGAAAACGAATGGACCGTTATCTTTTCCAGGATGTCAAACGCTTGGGGTAGCTTTACCTACGATCCCAAAGAAGACGCTCTTCGCGTGACTGTAAAGCCGCAGGCCTCAGACTTCCATGAAGCTCTTACCTATGATTTTGACGATCCAAAACCGAATTCTTCAACCGTGACCCTGCGTTGGGAGAAGCTTGCGGTTCCCTTCACCGTGGGCGTTGACACGGACCACATTGTCGTGAACAGCCTGCACAATCAGTTCAGAGGATTGGCCCAATATAACTATCAGTCCTGGGATGATGCGGCCACGTACTTCGCCGATAACAAGGCCAACATGGAAGAGGCCCTGAAGTACTCTGAACGTTCCATCCAGATGGAAGAGCGGTTCGACAATCTGCTGACGAAGTCGCGAATTCTGGACGAACTCAACCGCACACAGGAAGCCTCAGCAACACGCGATAAGGCCATGGGCATTGCCATGCCGCTGCAATTGCATATCTATGGACGCACGCTGCAGTCTCAGGGCAAGCAGGATGAGGCGTTCTCAGTCTTCCGGACGAATATCAAAAAGAACCCTGACCATTGGACAGCACACAACGAAGCCGCGCGTCTGGCCAGCGCACAAGGCAAATTCCAGGATGCGGCAAAAGAAATGAGGGCCTCTCTTTCTGGGTCTCCGGATCAGATTAAGCCCCAAGTGGAGGGTCTGATCAAAAAGCTGGAGGCGGGACAAGACATCAACAAATAAGGACTCGTAAGAACAGCTTGCATAGCAAGCGGCTATCCTGCCGTCGGCCGAATCTACAAAGCAGATCCGATGGCAGGATTTGTATTTGCATTTGTCGGATCCGCAGCCACGTTGCCCTGCGCTATGATGGTTAGGTTCTTTCAAGCCTTCATTCTGGAGCAATCATGCGCAGGTTATTCTATGCGGCTTGCGTTTTCGCCAGCGTTATTGCAGCGCCTTTGGTCCTCTCCGGCCAAGGCATTGAAATCCCCTCTGATCCGGGTCCCATGGCCAGGCAAGTCCGGCAGGAGTTCCTCTACTCCTGGAATGCTTACAAGCAGTACGCCTGGGGACATGACGAACTCAAACCGTTGAGCGGGGCGTCGCATGATTGGTACCAG
>DATFDA010000271.1:0-3398 GCA_035252525.1 Candidatus Angelobacter sp.
GGCCATGTGGGAAAGCATGGAATGGCCTGCGCGCTCGATTGCTCTGGTGCTGCTGCTCATGTCAGCATGGTCCATCGGCGTAATGATTGACCGGTGGCTTGCCTTCAGCGCGGCGCGTAAACAGTCGAGACAATTTGCTCCGGCGGTGGGCGGAGCGCTGCGTGAGGGAAAGCTGGAAGAAGCTATTCGCGTAGCTGAGCGCAGCAAAAAGAGCCATCTGGCGCGAGTTGTGACAACTGGATTGCAGGAATATCAGCTACATGATTCCTCTCCGGCTACGGCGGAAGAAAAAATTGAGGCCAGCCGCCGCGCCTTGGAACGGGCTGAAGCCATTGTTCATGCGGAGTTGGAACGAGGGCTCGGCGGACTTGCCACCGTTGGCTCAACCGCACCTTTCGTTGGATTGCTGGGAACAGTCATCGGGATCATCGATGCTTTCTCCAGGATCAACCAGGAGCGCGCCACCGGCCTGACAGTAGTTTCAGGCGGAATTTCTGAGGCCCTGGTCACCACGGCGTTAGGGCTCTTTGTGGCCATCCCCGCAGTGATGATGTTCAACTATTTCACTGCGAAGGTAAAAGCGTTTGATGTTGAGATGGTCAACTCGTCCAGCGAACTAGTGGATTATTTTTTGAAGAAAAAGATCATTGACCGCCGCTAACGGAGGGCCTTTTCTATGAGCACACGAGGCGCTCGCGAGGGGGACAAGATCAGCTCCGGAATCAACGTTACTCCCATGGTGGACGTCATCCTGGTTCTGCTGATCATTTTCATGGTAATCACGCCCATGATTCAGACGGGGAGGGTGAAGCTGGCAGCTACTTCCAATCCGGCGCCCATGCCCGACGTAAACCGGGAAGACGCGCTGGTGGTTGCCGTTATGCATGACGGGACAATCTTTCTGGGTAGCCAGATGGTCAGCGACCAAACTCTCACCGACAAAATGAAAGACGAATTGCCCGCGCACCCTGACAAAACCGTTTACGTGCGAGCTGATGCGCGAGTACGTTATGGAGCGCTGGTGAATGTGGTGGACGATCTGCGGTCTGCCGGCGTAGATCAACTTGGCCTGCTGACGCAGCAAAGGCTGCCGCATCTTGTTCCCGGTCCATAGCCCTTGAGTGTTGCCGGATTCATTGCGCCATTTCCTCATCGCTATCATCCAATGCGGAAGGAGGACAAGCGATGGAAGCCAGAATTGACTATTTGAAATCCGCTCGCGGTGTTTATGAGGCGATGCTGGGGCTTGAGAAATATCTTTTGCAGTGCGGGCTGGAACACGGCTTACTGGACCTGATCAAGCTGCGCGTCTCGCAGATCAACGGATGCGCTTACTGCATTGACATGCACTGGAAGGACCTGCGGGCAGCCGGTGAAAGCGAGCAGCGTCTATATGGCCTGGACGCATGGGAGGAATCGCCTTACTACACTGATCGAGAGCGCGCGGCGCTGGCCTGGGCGGAAGCTGTGACAAAAATAAGTGAAACCCACGCGCCGGATGAAGTCTACGAACAAACCCGCCGGCACTTCAACGAAAAAGAGCTTTCAGACCTAACGCTCGCCATTGCGGCCATCAACTCCTGGAACCGGCTGGCAATTTCCGCAAGAAGCGTACCGGGAAGATATCAGCCCGCCAAGAAACACGAAATTTCAAAGACTGCCTGAAAATCCACGGCGAAAAAAGGTAAACACGGATAAGTATTTGGGCCGGCATGCGACGCGAATCATTGGAGAGTTGTTGCAGATTCGCCGCTGCCGGCCTTGGGGCGAAAGCGGAGGAGCACCGGAGGGCTGAAAGAAGCTCCTTTCCTGAGTTCACCTGTGTCGTCCACATTGCTCCAGCCCACGTTGGCTGAAACATAGAACCAGCCATTTGCCAGGACAGCATGCGTGGGATCGCCCATACGACTGCTGCCTTGCTCAATGACCGATGCAGAGGTGATCTTTGTCTGGGCATGGTCCATCCGCAGCCGCAGTATGCGGATAGGTTCTGTGCCATTCTGAATCCCGATAAGTGAGTCGCCGTCCATATAGAGCCCGTCCAGGGCAACATCAGCGATGTTTTCCGGATGAGGCAAATAGCTCACTTTGCCCATCGCGCCGGAGGGCGGCAGATCAATGGCTGCGACGCCCAGTGTGTAATCTGCGACAAACAACCTGCGCCCATCGCGAGCAAGCACGGGTGTTTGCGGCGAGAAAAGTCCATCTGCAATCCGCTCCAGCTTTGAATTTTGCAAGCCTCCGCGCAGACGGTAAACGCCTCCGCCAATGCTGTCCGTGACGTATACTGTCCCATCTCCGGTAACGCACATATCGCCCAGCACTGCGGGGCCTTGCGTGGCCGGCGAGAAGCTGCTCAGAAGCTTTCCGCTCGCCGGATCAATCTCCATCAGCATGGCCTTGCCTTCATCTTCCTTGGGAAAGCCTCTGAAACCGGGCATGGCGGATGCGGTGGCCCATAAGACATTTCGTTGCGGGTCGAATGACACTGCCAGGATAGGCCACCGTTTAGCCTGTGCACTGAGCGGCAACTCTTGCATGGAGCACTGGGTTGCTCCTGCTTTCGGCAAAGTGACGCGATAAAGTGTATGATGGCGGATGCTGGAAACAATGAAGCTGCCGCTGGATCTTAAGTAAGCAACGTCCTCGGGCATGGTGTCAGCTTGCGGGAAAGAACAGACGACCTGAGTGGCCATCACCGGTTTGCTGTTGTTCTTCATCTCGGCCGCAAGTCGTTGTCCGGCAGGCTCGTTCAGCAAAGCTTTCAAGTCGTCATCTTTACCAATCGCATAGCTCAAACCAGTAGCCGTGAACTTTCGCAGCCACTCCAGGGCTTGGGCTCTGTGCCCGAGGTGCATCTCAATGGAAGCCGCCGTAAGCATATAGCGAGGCGTTGCCGCTGGCAGTTCACGCCCAAGGTTTTCGAGCACCTCACGAGCGCCTTGCCAATCCTTTTGTTTGGCCCGCTCGCGCAACTGTTTCGTCAATTCTTGATAATGCGAGCGGTCAATTGCCGCGGACTGGGCGTGCGACAACAGCAGCACAAGTCCGACTAAAGCCGGAGCAAAGAACAAAAGGATGCCAGATGGAGGTTTCATCAGGTTCTTGGACTTTGAGATGCGACCATTTGTTAGCAGTAACAGGGGCGGCGTCACTGCAAGTGCTGTGTCAAGTTAAACAGCAACAAGCGGCAACGCCGTTGAGTTGCTCTGGCGAAGACGACATAATGGCTCCATGCCGCAATCCCCCAAAGCGCAAGTCTGACGCATTTCCTGACTTGATGCGCGCTGGAATAGCATGGGGGATGGAGAAAACATGTTTACTTCACAGCCGATCGGATTCGTAAGCAGCCCGTACAAAGAGACTGGCGAGGTGCCGCGCGGTCCAGGCGCAAAACA
>DATFDA010000272.1:0-10979 GCA_035252525.1 Candidatus Angelobacter sp.
AACCGCTGGCAGGTCTGTGGTTGCCGTTCTCGGACGCCGGCATCCTTCCAGCGGCGTGATCTTCCGTCCCGATGCGGTGGTCACCGCCAGCCACGCCGTGCGGCGGGATGACGAGATCGCCATCGTTACCGGTCCCGGGCAGAAGCTTAAGGCGCAACTCGCGGGCCGTGATCCGGGCACAGACATTGCAGTGCTTCGGCTCGAACATTCCATCGATGCGCCTTCCGCGTCCTGGTCGTCAACTGGCAATTTGCGTGTGGGCGAATTAGTTCTGGCTTTGGGCCGCACCTGGCGAGGGAATGTCGTCGCCAGTTCTGGAATTCTTTCCGGACTGATGCCAGGCCCCTGGCGCACGTGGCGAAATGGTGAACTTGACCAGTTCATACGTCCTGACCTTACGTTGTATCCAGGTTTTTCCGGTGGTCCGCTGGTTGCGAGCTCGGGAGAATTTCTTGGCATCAACACTGTGGGCCTGCATCGCCACGGCATTACTGTACCAGCCAGTACCGTGCAGCGCGTTGCCGCGGAGTTGCTTGAGAAAGGCAGCATTGAGCGACCCTATCTTGGGCTCGGCATGCAACCGGTGGCTCTGCCCGAATCCTTGCGCAGCAAGCTGAATCTAACAGCGGATGACGGCCTGATGGTCGTTCACCTGGATGCGAACAGTCCAGCGGAGAAAGCTGGTGTTTTGCTGGGTGATCTTTTAATCGAGTTAGCCGGCCGTGGATTGGAGGAGATTGAAAGCGTGCAAGACGTTTTGCGGCGGGCCAAGGCAGGCCAGGAGATTGAAGCCAAACTAATCCGCGCCGCATCCGTGACAACACTCAAAATCAAATTGGAACCGCGCCCCATGCGCTGAAGGGGAATCGTGGGTTTTCAACTAATGATGAGGAATCAAGGAGAGTCAATCCACTCCCTAGCTGAGGCATCAATTTTCATTTCTGCCGCTTCGGCTGCGCGACGCACGGGATTGCAGAAGCTGTTGTCCAGCATCTGGCCTGAATCCGCAATCAGCGCGGGCGCCGCGCTCTCAAGCGAGAGAATGCGGGAGAGCGGAGCGGAAATTTTGCTGGCCGATATTGATTCAACCTCGCAGGCGGAAGCGTTCCTGCGGTTTCTTTCCACCGCATCGCCGCTTGCTGCTGCGGTGGCTCTCGTGGATGATCCTGATCCTGTCTGGACTCGCCGCGCGATTGCGGCGGGAGTGAATGCAATACTGGCAGCAGACGCAAGCAAAGATGATCTGCGCCTGGCGCTCGAAGCTGCCAACTCCGGCTTCGTACTGCTACACCCTGCCTCAGCACGCCTGCTGTTCAATCCTGAAAACATCTCTTTGCCCTTTGAGGAGGGCTATCGCTCAGTGGAGCAGTTGACGGCTCGCGAACGAGAAGTGCTGAACCTGATGAGTGAAGGCCTGGGGAACCGCGAGATTGCATTGCGCCTGGGTATCTCAGAGCACACGGCAAAATTTCATGCCAGTTCCATTCTTGGGAAACTGGGTGTCTCCAGCAGAACAGAAGCGGTCAGCCAGGGTATTCGCCGCGGCCTGATATCTCTCTGAATTCGATTCATGAGAAATAATTAAGAAATTTGAGCAGCAGATGCTCGGAAGTAAACATCTAAAACTACTGATTTCAGGACCACTTTCACAGCGCACGCTTCATCTCTGAAATATGGCCATTTCTGCATTGTCCTGCCGAACTAGGCCCAATGACAGAGGTCGGGGTTTCAGTTAAGCGTGCTATTCTCAGGTTGCCAATTCGTTGCAAAAATAGAGTTCGGTTTCAGCAGGAGAAAGTACAATTTTGGCTCCTTCCCCCACTCCTCGCTTTCGAGTTGCAATCTGGATCATTACGATTCTTCTGCCCGGTGCTGCCTGGATATCCAGTGGATTTAGCTGGAGTTTTTTTCATCCCGGCATAGGCGCGTTCTTTGTTGCTGCCGGATGTCTTTCTGCGGCCATTGGCGGCCTGCCGGTGGCTCTTGCAGCCATTGTTCTGAACGGCGCGGCCCTGAACGTCTTCATTTATCTCCATCAATCAACTCAGCACTCGAATGCCGGGCTGTGGACTGCTCTATTGGTAACGGTGACGTTCATTGTCGGCTACGCGCGTGAAAAATGGTCAGCCGCCGAGATGCTTGCAGGCCGGCTCCGCACAGACCTTGCCCGGCTGCGCGATGAACTGGAATCACAACGCACCGATCTCAAGCGCTTCCACGATCTCAGCGTGCGCCTCTCCAGCAGCCTGGAACTTCAGCGCCTTCTCAATGACGTCTTGACGTCCGTGGCCAGTCTGCAAAAAACCGATCTGGCCATGCTGCTGGTCTTGCCTGAACCTTCCAGCAAACGTCTGCGCGTGGAAACGTTCATTGGATTCACAGCGGAACAGGTGCGGCTGTTTGGCGAACTGCCCGCGGATTTTTTCTCCCTGGAACATCGCGTGCTTGTGGAAGACATTGAGCGCAGGGGCACGTATTTTCCCTTCATGGATGCTGCAGAAAAAGTGGGATTGCGTGCGGTGTTCAGCACGCCCATCATTAATGCTCGCGGCGAGCCTCTTGGAGTTGTAGCCACCTTCTTCCGCCAGCCCAATGCTCCCAGTGAGCGCCAGTCGCGCCTGGTGGAGCTTTACGCGCGGCAGGCTGCCAACGCACTTGATAATGCCCGGCTTTACCGCAATTCGCTGGACACGCTGGCCGTAGAACAGCAGCGGACCGCGCTGTTACGTTCATTGGCGGAAGCCGCCGTGCAAATCAACTCCACTCTCGCGCTCGATTCCTTGCTGCAAGCCATCACGGACCAGGCGCGCAATCTTATTGGCGCGCGCCAGGCTTTCACTACGCTTCTTCCCCGAGGCGCATGGCACAAGAGCCTTACCTGTGTCTCCACTGCGGAAGGTCAGCCTGCCATGCAGTTTCCGCGCGAGACCTCAGAAATTTTCATGCTCGCCTGCAATCTCAATACCCCGCTGCGCCTCGGCTCCAGCGCCAAAGAGGACCGTCCCTGGCGTTCTTTGATGGTGAAAGCCAGTGAAGCTACCAGCAGCGGCTGGCTGGCAGCGCCTCTGCTGACGCGCGATGGCAGAAACCTCGGTCTGATTCAGCTCTCGGGCAAGGTCAACGGTGAATTTTCATCCGACGACGAAGCCATCCTGGTGCAGCTTGCGCATATGGCATCGGTCGCCATCGACAATGTGCGGCTTTACCGTGAGGCGCAGGAGCAGATTGGGGAAAATAAGCGCACGCAGGAGGCCCTGGAGCGCAGCAAAGAAAGCATGCAACTGGCACAGCAATATGTGGGGATCGGAATCTGGGAATGGGAGCTGCAGACCGGAGCGTTGGTATGGTCAGAACAGCTCCGCCGGCTGCATGGCTTCAGTGGCGATGAATTTGACGGCAAATATGAGAGCTGGATGGAGAGCATCCAGGCGGAAGACCGCCAGCAAGTCCACCGGGCAATAACTGACGCTATGGCTCACAATGGCGAGTATGAAGTACAGTACCGCGTTGTGTTTCCAGACAGGAGTATGCACTGGCTGGAAGCGCGAGGCCGCACCATTGTCATTGCCGGCACAGCAGTCAGAATGCTGGGCGTTGCCATGGACATCACTTCCCGCAAGGCGGCGGAGGAAGCGCTGCGCCAATCAGAAAAACTGGCGGCCACCGGGCATTTGGCGGCCAGCATCGCGCACGAAATCAATAATCCATTAGCTGCGGTGACAAACGCGCTTTACATCCTGCGCACCACCAGCGGCATGCCGGCCAGCGCCGTGGATTACGTGCGTACCGCTGAACTGGAACTCTCGCGCGTGGTCCACATTACCCGGCAGACATTGGGGTTCTACCGCGAAATCTCATCTCCGGTCATGGTTCATGTTCCCAGGTTGCTGGATGAGGCTCTGGCGGCTTTTGAGAGCAAGATTGAGAACAACAGAGTCACGGTGCACCGCCGCTACGGAAACGTTGGCCCGCTCTCCGCATTTCCAGCGGAACTCCGTCAGGTCTTCTCCAATCTGACCATGAACGCGCTTGAAGCCGTGGGAGAAAACGGGCATGTCTCCATTCGCGCCCGCTATGCCCATGATCATGATAACGGTCTGGGCCTGCGAATCACGGTGGCGGATAATGGAGCAGGCATCGCACCGGAAAATATGCCCCACATCTTTGAGCCGTTTTTCTCCACCAAAGAGTCCAAGGGCACCGGCCTGGGCCTTTGGGTGAGCCAGGGAATTGTGCAGAAGCATGGAGGCAGGATTCAGGTCCGCAGCAGCCGGCATCCGGAACACCATGGAACTTGCTTTGTGATCTTCCTGCCCATGGCTACCCAGACTGTCTCCGTGGCTCCTTCCGTCTCTCTCCGAACCGCGGAAAACGGGACTACACGGCAAGCGGCGGCTTCAGGAAACGATCTTTCGGCTGCTTAGAACTGCGTTTCCTGAACAATCTAAAGGAATTACATCGGATTGCGAGTTACCGCGTAGAAGGCTGAGCAATTTCCGTCTCTAATTTGCGTAAAGAGGATTTTGCCGGTTACGGCGTGCCGGATTTCTGCGCTAATCGAAGAATCCGGAGACGGGCAAAAAGCCGCATAAAACGCGGTTCTTTAAAAATTAATTAAGTTAAATCACTGAATTCTGAGGTATGCTGGTTACCATCGTAACCAGCTAGTTCTACTCCTATGACCCAGACAGGAATACATCCTGAATTGCCCAGCGGCCGCAGCCGGGTTTCTGGTTTTTCCCTGGTGGAAGCCCTGGTAGTGGTGATGGTGATCCTGGTGATCGCCGCCATTGCCATTCCCAGCTTTGTACAGGCTCGCATGAAGGCCAATGAAGCCTCTGCCGTGAGTTCGATGCACGCGATAGATGTGGCGGAGATTCTGTATTCCCAGACCTATCCGGACGTGGGCTTTTCCCGCACGCTGCAGGATATGGGCACACGTGGCACCAACTGCCAAAATCCCACTGCCACCAGCGCCTGCCTGATCATGGATGACTCTCTCGCCAACGGCTTCAAAAGTGGATACGTTTTCCAGTTAAAGAGTGACGGCCAAAGGCCATCCCTTGGCTACACCCTGAGCGGCGCTCCAGAGATGGGCGGAATTTCCGGCCGTTGCTCATTTGGCAGCAACCAGAGCGGCGAAATAAAAATCATCGCCAACGGCAGCACAGGCGCTTCACAGTTCTCGCTGGGAAGCAGCGGCACCTGCGATCATTAATCTCTGATTTCAGCAAAATCTCTGCACCGTTGGCCGGCATCAGCCGCAGAAAACTATTCTGCCTTCACCGGAATGGAAACGCTGGTTTTTTCCCACTTCATGACCAGATCTGCGGTGTCCTCGCCCTTTTTGTCGAATGAAATGGTGAACTGCTCGACCGGTGCGCTTAACTCTGATTTCTGCATGTCAACGCGGGCGAAGTCTTGTTTTTCATCGTAGTTTGTACCCCATTGCCCCGTTTGCTTATTGATAATGAGTTTCCAGGTACCTGCGGAGGGCAGCGTCCAAAGCGTATATTTGCCTGCCGGTACTTTCGTCCCACCGATGTTTAAATCTACCGGCGTAGTGAGCGTGGTGGCTTCATTGGCTCCGGTGCGCCAGACCTTGTCATACGGCACCAACTCGCCCATGATCTTGCGGCCTCGCATGGAAGGACGGCTGTAATCAATGGTGATGGTCTTGCCCTTGAGCGATACCTCGGCAGTTCCCGGAGGGCTGGGGCGTTTGCTCTTATCTTCTTTGTTCTGGGCCGGGCTGAGTGTGACGAAAACCAACAGCAGGGAAACAGCAAGCGTGAGCTTCTTTGGCGTCATAGGTCGCGAATCTCCTCAACTGAAACTGACTATTATCTCGCGAGAGCGGATTACTTACAAAAACGCAACCGGACGGGCAGCTATTCTTATCTCCTTCTGACGTGCTGTACACGAAAGTACTATAACCCTCCTGAGCCAAGAGTTCCTTTCCAACCGCCGCCGCTCACCTTAAAGTTATGCTCAAACCCACAAGCTTTTTGAGAACCAGAGGTATTAGCAATGAAAAGATTCCTGGCTATTTTTGTCCTACTTTGCGCTGGAGCGCTGGCTTTTGGCCAGAGCCAGCCTGCGCTTTCACAACCCGCCAGCGTTTCGCGCACAACCAAAGCGGTGAACTACCGCTTGCGTGGAGATGACGTAAAAGTAGATTTCCACGGCACGGACCTGATGGCTGGGGCCACGGGTGAAGCCCGCGTGGAAGGCAAAAAGAGCAGCGTGGAAATCGATGCGCATTTTGAGAACCTGGACGATCCCACAAAATTTGGACTCGAATACCTGAGCCTGGTGCTGTGGGCGGTTTCACCCGAAGGCCGGGCGGTGAACCTGGGCGAGCTGGTTTTTGACCACAACCACAGTCATGTGAAGGCAATTACGGACATGCAGACCTTTGGCCTGATTGTGACCGCAGAACCATATTTCGCCGTGAACCAGCCGGGCAACATGGTTGTAATGGAGAACGTGATCCCTGCCGGCCTGCACCAGGAGAATATTGAAGCGCGGTATGAGTTGCTGGGCGCGGGCACGTACTCATCCACCAACACACATATTCAGGACGCCATCTTCGGCATTGACCACAAAACGCCTCGCTCACTTTTTGAAGCGCGAAATGCCGTCCGCATCGCCCGCATTGCCGGAGCTGACAAGTACGCACCTGCCATTCTCTCGAAGGCGTCCGACGAGTTGCGCCAAGCCGAAGAAGCTTTTCAGCATAAGCGCGACAAGGGATCTATTGACACGGTTGCGCGCGATACCGTCGTCACGGCGGAAGAAGCCCGCGTGATGGCGGTGAAAAAGAAGGCCGAAGAAGAGGCCGCGGCAAAGGCTGCTGCGGATAAGCAGGCTGCGGAAGATCGCGAAGCCCAGGCCAGGTTAGCTGCGGAAGAAGAGGCACGCCGTCGCACTGAAGCTGAAAACGAACGCAAGCAGGCCGACGTCGCGCGCCAGCAGGCAGAAGCTGCCAAAGCTGAAGCTCTGCGTCTGCAGCAGGAAGCAGAGAAGGCCCGCCAGGAGGCTGAGGCGGCCAAGGCCCAGGCCGTGGCGCAGCAGCAGGCGCTCGCTGTGGAAGCAGATAAGGCCCGCAAGGCAGCGGAAGAGGCTGATAAGCTTCGCCAGCAGGCAGAAAAAGAAAAGGGTGACCTGCGCGCGCAATTGCTGGCGCAACTCAATGCCGTGCTGGCCACCCGCGATACAGCTCGCGGGCTGATTGCCAACATGTCTGACGTTCTCTTCAAGACCGGCAGCTTTGAGCTTCTACCGGGAGCGCGCGAGCGCCTGGCAAAAGTGTCCGGCATTGTGCTGGCTCATCCGGGACTGCATCTGGAAGTGGAAGGCCACACTGACAGTGTTGGGAGTGATGAATACAACCAGCAACTTTCCGAAAAGCGAGCTGATGCCGTTCGCAGCTATCTGGTGCAGCAAGGGATTCCGGAATCCGCCATTGTGGCCCGCGGTTTAGGCAAGAACAGCCCTGTCGCAAGCAACGATACCGCCGAAGGCCGCCAACAGAACCGTCGCGTGGAGATGGTAATTTCCGGCGATGCCATTGGTACCGGTAATGCAAACACCGCTGCGGCAATGCCTGATAGCACAGGATCAAATTCGCCGAGATAGCCGCTGATCCAAGCAAAATGAAAAGGAGCCTTCGAGCAGGCTCCTTTTCCTATGTTTAAGTGCAGCTTAGATCGCCGCCGGCCGGATTTCATCGCGGCGCAAAATCTTTTGTACGGAAGAGAGCAGGTCTTCCTGCGTCTCCCCGGTGACAAAGCAATCGCCATCAATGTCAGGCCGGATGCGGCCCATCTGCAGAATCGGCGCTTCCGGGAAGAAATGACGGATGGTGAGCCCTATGGCTTTCTTCATCTTCGGCTCCACTGCATCTGCCACCAGGACGATATCAAACGACCTGGCGTGGCAAGCCACTTCCACGTCCTTGAGACTGAAAGCCGGATTTACTTTGTAGCCAGCACGCTGTAGCCATTCCACCCGAAGCCGCAAAGCGGCTTCCGTGGCCACGACCAACAGGAGGGAGGCTGCTGGAACCGGGTCCATAAAACCTTCTGTTTTCCCTTTCTAAAAGGGAGTGTTCTAATTCTAATCTTGGTTCGGCCTAAAGTACAATCACCTCTTATTATGATTTTTGTTTTCAGCAGCTTACAAGTGTCTTGGAGCGTACCAGGATTAAGATTTCCAATACGCCAATGTCAGAAAATGGCCTTGAAATGGCTCAAGATTAAAAAAATCTTAATGCGATGTTTCCGTCAAAACTAGCCACAACTCCGGTGCACGTAGGGTTTTGAGTTAAGCTTAGTGACCCAAACCATAACCCCAAATGGCTGCTTCTAATCCAACTACCGCATTTAACCAGAAGACTATTCTGCAGTACCAGCCTTTCCGCACGCTGTGGCTGGCGCAGTTTGTCAGCATCTTCGGTGATTTTCTCGCTCTGTTCGGCGTGATCAGTCTTATCACCTTCCGACTGAACGGCAACGCGGTGCAGGTAACGGCAGTGACTATTGCTTACGTGCTTCCTCTCGCCGTCATCAGCCCCTTCGCTGGAGTGTTTGTCGACCATTGGAATGTCAAGCGGGTGATGATCTCAAGCGACCTGATTCGAGCGGCGCTGATACTGCTGCTGGTGTTCGTCACCGACGTTACTCAAATCTGCCTCATCTTTGCCGTCATGAGCACAGTTTCCAGCTTCTTTACACCGGCGCAGTCGGTAACCGTCCGCACCATTGTTCCATCGGAAGGACTGCTCGCGGCCAATACCATGATGAGCCAGGCCTTTTACCTGGTACGGCTGCTTTCTCCTTTTGCCGCTGGAGCTTTGATCGCATGGCTGCACGAAAAGCCTTGTTTTTATCTGGATGCGGCGAGCTTCATTTTTTCCGCCGGTATGATTACCTCGCTTTCCATTCCGCAGGTGCGTTCGGATTCGGAAAAGACTGTTGCGTCTCTGACGGAAGACTTCCTTGCCGGCAACAAGTTCATCTTTACCCACGCAGGGCTTACGTTTGTCTTTCTGGCGATGGGCGTGGCCATGTTTGTGCTCAGTTCCTTCAGCCCGCTCATTTCCATCTACATCCGCGACTCGCTCAACGCCGGCCCGTTTATTTTCGGCTTTATCAGCTCCATGGTGGGCATTGGACTCATTGCCGGCGCGCAGTTGCTTGGCAAGACGCACCAGAAAATGTCGCGCACCAATGTAGTTCTTAGCGGGCTTCTTGCACTGGGAATTGGGGCGGCCCTGCTGGGCGGGTTCCAGAACATTCCCATGGCCGCGGCCAGCACCTTCATGATGGGCTTCGCCATCTCATTTGTGCTGATTCCGGCTCAAACCATGTCACAACAGGAAACTCCGCCCGCGCTGATGGGTCGGGTCAGCAGCACTTTCATGTCCCTGATTGCAATCGCCCAGGTACTCGGGCTTCTGCTCTCCGGCTATCTGGCCGAGAGGCTTGGTATCCGTCCCTTGTTCCTGGCCTGTGCCGGAGCTCTCGGGTTGATCGCCAGTGGGGGATACATTTTCATGAGGAATCGCGCTGAACCTCGCGCGGCGGCACAGGCGAACTCGTAGCTGCTTTCAGCTTCGCCGGGCAGTATGGAAGTTGCCTTCCAGCCGTTCGGCAGAAAGATGTACCACGCGCCGTGATTCGCGCGGCGGCCGCTCCACTTCATAGGCAAGGTACTCGCGGATTACGCGCGTTGCATCTTCGTAGCCCTGCACAATGAGCGGCCCTATCACCTCTCCATCGAAATCAAGCTGATCGGCCGGTAATGGCTTCTCCGGAGCAATGTTGAATGACTTCACGTAGCGGTAGCGCTGGCGCCCAATCTCAAGCTCAAGCTGCTCCGGCCTGACTCCAAGCTCGCGGGCATAGGCGGAACAAAGGCGGTTGAAGTTGTTGAGCAGTGCGATATCCGATTTGAAGTTTTTATCAATCAGGATGTCCACGGCGTGCACGCCAACATCAAGAAACGTCCTGATCTCACTGGATTTCTCGTCACCGTTGAGCGGGGAAATCAAGACCAGAAAGAGCACATCCGCGCCCAGCCGCAGAGCCGGCAGGATGGGCTGGTTGCTGATGATGCCGCCATCGGTCCACAAACGCCCGTCCATGGGAACGGCTTCAAAGGCGAAGGTATAAGAAGAAGACGCGACAGCCGCTTGCACCAGGTCAGAAGGCTCTTCCATTTCGCGGCGTACAAAATCTTCCTGCGCGGCAGGATCGGCCGCCAGCACGTCCACCGCGGCATTCGAGAAGAAGCGAGCCGTTCCATGCTGAATATCGGTGGCCGTCATAACGACGCGAATATCGGACTGGCGCAAGCGCGCATCAGAAATGCGCTCACGCAGAAACCTGATGCGGTCATAGTTGGGAAACAATCCGGTGCGCAGCGGCATGCGCAAGAACCGATGGCTCAGGCGGCTCAAAGGCTGTTGGAACATCCGATACAGCCCGATGGCGGCTGCAATCACAAGAATGGCGGGTAAAGGTGCGCTGAGTTCCACAATCTGCTCGCCGCGCAACGGGAGATGAATGTGAGTGAACGCCAGAAAGACTACGATAAATCCCCACACCAGGATGTTGGCCCCGAATGACACCCATGTCTTCCTGACGTCGGGGTCCCAACGGCGTCCGCGCAGGAAATTCATGACCACATAGCCGATATAAGAAAGCTTGTCAGCAAAAAACAGGATGGCGACTCCGGCGGCAGCCAGCGCGAGCCATGTGGATTTTGGATGATGAGCGTGCAGGAAGATGCCGCGTTCCTTGAGAAACTCCCAGATGAAGTTGGCGATACCCGCTGACGCGGCAATCAATCCGGCAAGCAGAAAAATGTAGCGCGACCAATCAATGCCCAGCGTGGCTGGAGTAAGCTCCATCCAGGCCTGCACCAGACGGTCAGCTTTGCCCACAAAGCCCTCAGAATGCGATGCATAAGAT
>DATFDA010000273.1:0-3539 GCA_035252525.1 Candidatus Angelobacter sp.
TCGGGAGCCTCCTGGGAGGCATTTTCGCGGCAAGCAAGCCACCAGCAAACTCCTGTGCTGGCTCAAATCGAATCAGAGTAGCACGTTCCCGTGAGCGAATCAATTGCGAATAAGGACAATGCGGTGCTGGACTGTCCACTGGCCTAAAAGCGCTGCTTGTTGCTTTGGCTAGTGGCTGGTTGCTAACAGCAATTGCTTCTTTCCGCACGCGTCAAAATGGCCTGACGATCATGACCGGGAAAGGAGACGCGCCATCGAGATCGGCGCGCTTCAAAATTGTTGTGGTAGGGACTAGCGGAGCCGGGAGTCGAACCGGGGATGCCCGCCGAGCCCGCTCCAATCCGGGTCCCCGACAAGCCGCTTTTTGGCTTGGCGACTGGAAGATCGGCTCGCCTCAAATTGTCATGGTGAGCGAAGCGCCGGTTTTGCGCTGACTCGAACCCGGGCCCCCGCCAAGCTCGCGCTTGGCTTGGTGGGCTGGGAACCATCCAGGCGGCGCAGCGCACCCCTGTTTGGCTAAGTGCTAATTGCCAATTGCTAATTGCTGCTTTACGGACATTGCGGTATCGTTTCGCACCCATCGCCGTCCGGCGTGCACGTTTTGAAATCGAAGGTGCACACGTGGGTGAGAATGCCTCCGGTCACCTGCTCCGCCTCATCTGCGCTTATTTCACGGCCAAACATGCGGCTCAGGACTCGGTTGTTTTCTGTGCTTCTGGACATTGGAACTCTCCTTTCGGCAATAGAAAAAAGACGGGGCTTAACTGGCGAGCGCCCACCCGGCTGAGACAAAGCAGCCAATTCATGAGAAAAGGCTAACACTGCAGTCTTGATGGGCATCGTTGTTTTCTTTTTTTATTTCGACTCCTTTCCCGATTTGGGAAATTGTCATATTCCCGAGGCCAAACATCCGGTTCATGCAAGAGGCCTACTGGGATAAGTTCTGCAATTTGGTCATTTGAAAATTGCTCTGTCAGCTCCTTCAACTTGTAGAAAAAATCATCAGCGTCAAAGCTGACTTGGTCATTCATTGGAAGTTGAGCCGCATCGGCAAATTCAACGAATTTAGAAAATTTCATAGTCGAGCGCCATGCCCAAAGACATTAAATCAAAAGGGTTTGTTGAACCGCCCGTCACGCTGAACCACCTGGTTGTTCCCCAGGTGGTCGACGTACCGGAATTTTTTTGGCTACAACGAGAGCCTGCGGCGCAACTCCGTATATCGGCGATCATTGCGAAGAGTGTCCATCTTGGGATCAATCTGAATGAAAGAGGCCCACATCTCATGAGCAGAGCAGGACTCAAGCAGGTAACGGAAGGCAACATCTTTCTCTTCTAAAGCCGCGTGTGCTATTCCGATGTGGTAGTGGGGCAACGAAGAATACTTTGAGGGCTGATTTACTTCATTCAGTTGCCGACGGGCGCTTTTTTGATCTCCAGATAAAGCGAGCGAGCGGGCGAGTGAGGCCACTAGCAGCGGTGAGTTACCTGGATAATGCTGAATGGCTCTGCGATGGTCCGCTGCTGATTTCCGGTATTGTTTCTTCTCGTCGTAAGCCATTCCTCGCATCCAATAGGCATACCAGAAATCATCTTCCAGATTAAGCACTTTGTCATATTCTTCGATTGCTTCATCATATTGCCGGTCCCAATAAAGCATGGTTCCAACATTAGTGTTGATCATCCGGGAATGGGGATCAATCTGCTGTGCTTTCTTCGCCTGCTCAATGGCCTCCGGCAAGCGGTTGAGGGCCGCAAGATAGAACCCATACCAATGATGGGCAGTTGCGTAGTTTGCATTGAGGCGCAGCGCTTCCTGGAATTCCTGTTCGGCTCTTTTCCAGTCGCGCTCGAACACTGACAAAACGAATCCCAGGGCTGCATGTGGTTCCGCATAGGTGCGGTCAAGCTCGATTGCATTGGTGGCGGCCAGTTTGGCGTTGTCGCATGCCTGTCTGGGAGAAATTAATGACTGGCTGGCAATCACAGCATAGCAATCTGCCAGCGCGGAATGCGCAAGGGCAAACCTGGAATCCAGGGCAATGGCCTTGTTGAAAAGGACTGTTGCTTCTTCACGCGCCCGCCGGGATCAAATGGACTCCGCAGCCCACGCCAGAGCGCCTTCACTCCACGCTTGCGTGATGGCGGACATCTGACCCGCGGACCCAGAAAATTACATCTTCGGCGATGTTAGTGGCATGATCGCCCACCCTCTCAAAGTTGCGCGCAATGAGCAGGGCGTCAAGGCACTGCGGCACAATCGCCGGATTTTCGTGCATTCGCCGGACCACAGTCTGGAAAACTTCGCGGTTCATGCGATCCACAATATCGTCCATCTTGAGCACTGCATGGGCCATCTCTGAATCTGCCTTAATGAACGCGTCCAGGGAGCGCCGCACCATTCCGCAGGCTGCTCCGGACAGGCGCGGAATATCCACCGGCAGGTCCGCTTCCGGAAGAGAAACAAGATTCATAACGCGCTCCGCGATGTTCACCGCCTGGTCGCCAATCCGCTCAAGGTCGGCATTGATCTTTGTCACGGCCGTGATGAAGCGAAGGTCCACTGCCATAGGCTGCTGCATGGCCAGAAGGTCAAGCGCAAGCTCGTCAATCTCCCGCTCCGCCATGTTGATGGCCCGCTCGCCCTTGAACACGGCTTCGCATAGAGCCAGGTCGCGCAACTGGTATGCCTGCGTGGACCGGTCAATTGCCTGTTCAGCCAGCCCGCCCATGGCCAGCAGTTTCTGCTTCAGTTCATCCAACCCTGCACGAAACCGGTTACGCATTATCCGAACCTTCCTGTAATGTAGTCCTCCGTACGCTTATCCTGCGGAGTGGTAAACAGCTTTTCCGTGCGATCAAACTCCACCAGCCGGCCCATGAGGAAGAAGCCGGTGAATTCAGCTACGCGCGCCGCCTGCTGCATGTTATGCGTGACGATCACGATGGTGTATCGCTCTTTCAATTGATCAATCAAATCTTCGATCTTTGCCGTTGATATGGGATCGAGGGCGGATGCCGGCTCGTCCATGAGCATCACTTCCGGTTCCACCGCCAGCGCGCGGGCAATGCACAACCGCTGTTGCTGACCACCGGAGAGGCTGGCTCCGGACTTCTTTTTTAGATCATCCTTCACTTCATCCCAGAGCGCGGCCTGCCGAAGCGAGCGTTCCACGGTTTCATCCAGTACGCGGCGGTTGCGGACTCCGTTCAGTTTCAGCCCGGCGGCCACATTGTCGTAGATGGACATGGTGGGGAATGGATTGGGCTTTTGAAAAACCATGCCCACCCGCCGCCGCAACTCTCCCGCCGGCGTTCCGTTTCCGTAGACATCAATCGAGCCGATCTGGATTTTCCCCTGCACGCGCGCATCCGGCACCGTTTCATGCAGCCGGTTCAGGCAGCGTACAAAAGTGGATTTCCCGCAGCCCGACGGCCCGATGATGGCGGTGGCGTGCCTGGCCGGCATCGTCAGTGTAATCTCGTGTAACGCCTGGGAATTGCCAAACCAGGCGTCCAACCGCTCAACTTGGATCGGA
>DATFDA010000274.1:0-6383 GCA_035252525.1 Candidatus Angelobacter sp.
GACAGGATACATGAAACCGCGGTGTGGATGATAACGGCGGCTTCGCTTTCCCACTGGAGAACGCTGGGAGAATTGGAACTTGCGTCGCTCCGACGCAGGCTGTTGCCGCGTGTGAGGCTGCGTGTTTTGGGCTTGATGGAGCAGAACTGTCGCGGATCGGCTTGAGATTTCGCGGTCCTAATTGCTCTTGAGGAAGTAACCTTGCTCCAGCGGCAGCTTTCCATCCACTTTGAGCACATTCACCCTGCTGTTGATGGAATAGACGTCCACCAGCCCTACCGCGCCGGGAATGGATTCAACCGACTTGAGCAGTTCCTCTTCCGAGCCAACCGTGAGCACCGTCTGGTGATGAGCGGCAAGCAGAGCTTTCAAATCTTCCAGCTTCATGTGATACAGCTTCTCAATCGCCGTTCTCATTTCTGGCGTGGAAGGATCGCGCAACACCAGCACAACGGTCTTGCCGTCAGGCCATTTGATCTTGTCGCATTTAAAGACTTTGGCCAGATCGGAGGAGCTGAGGCCGCCTACATTGTTGGTCTTGTCCACCACTACGGCGATCTGCCGGGCGGCACACGAACCCGCGAGGCAGAATGCAAGCAATACCGTGACCAAGATCCGTCTGGGCATGTTTCCGCCCAGATTACGATTGCAAGCCCATGTGCAGCAAGTTACCGCAGTAATACGTGCTTTCTTTTGAGAGGCTTACGGTGTTTGCCCCGCCCTGCTGTGGAGACGTGGTTTGCCTTTCCAACTTTGCCGATCTTGGGTTTGCTCCGCGTCTCCGCGCCTCCATGGTAGGTGTTGTTTTCCGACGTCGCGCGATGGGGTCCCCGGAAATCCCGGTTTTGGGTTTCAGGGGCAGGGTGTTGGCGATTTTTACCTCTTAGTAAACCTTACAACCCGCCCCACCCCCACCCCGTCAACCCCGAAGAATATAGACTTAGCAGAATCAACCCCGGCGTTGATTTTGCGCTTTTCGGCGTCGGCAGATTAAGCAGGAGATTCGCCAAATCTACTACTCGGTTAACCCTTCCAGCGCAAAGCTAAAGGCCAATGGCTAATAGCTGCTTTTATGAAATTTTCAATGAGCGTTCACCACTTGCCCTGGGGCGCGGGGATTTTGGCTGGTAGCTAGAGGCTAGTAGCCAGCAGCTTTGCGAAAATCAAACCACATTAGCACGTTTTTTCGCAGCGAATCAATTACGAATGAGTACAATGCCGCACCGCGCTTTGGCTAAAGGCTAACGGCTAACGGCTAACGGCTGGTTTTCGTCACGTACATGTCTTTTCTGACCCACTGCTGTTAACGCGGACATGTCCATCTATCAAAATCAAGCAAATAGTTGTTCATCGTCCTGCGCTGAGTTCTCAACTCTGTACTCTAGGATCTGTTTTGGCAATTTTGGGCGATTTCTTCTGGTTCATTGCGTCGTCACTCCCCCCGACCTTGGCAGCAGCCCTTCTGCATATCCCGTTGGATGATGGCAACATGGCCAAAACGCGCAGCCACTAAGGAAGTGTGAAGCGGGAAAAGAAGCGGGAAAAAGTGTACGACCTCATCAAATCGCCCGGGCGATGCATTCCACCTGGTGTCATCTCGACCGACTCCGAAGGAGCTTGCGACCTGAGGAGGAGTGGAGAGATCGCGAGGATGTGTCCTTACCCATGCTGATGCAAGGCGTTCTCACCAAACTGCTGGGGTGCTATCCTCGTCATCTCCATATGCGGGATGGGGTCTACTACAAATTCTGGGTTTACATTCTTTCCAGCCGGTCCGGAACACTTTACGTCGGCATTACCGGATATTTGAATCGACGTATCACGCAGCACAAGATAGACACCATTGAAGGCTTCACAAAGAAGTATCAGTGCCATCGTCTGGTCTATTACGAGAGGTACCAGGATGTCCGCGCGGCCATTGCGCGTGAAAAACAGCTGAAGCGTTGGCGGCGGGAAAAGAAGATTTTCTTGATTGAGAAGCTCAATCCGCGCTGGCAGGATTTGGCCGAAAACTGGAACCGGGAAATGCGGTTTCGGGGACAGAGTCTGGGAAAAACTCCCTGAGTCTGCATGGCCGGGGACACATCCTCGCGATCTCTCCACTCCTCCTCAGGTCGCAAGCTCCTTCGGAGTCGGTCGAGATGACAGGGGTTGAGACGATCGATTGGTTACGCTAGGGCTTCACCCCGGCAAAACACTAAAGCTTTCACCGGCAGCCTGGGGACCATCGTCGGCTTCATCGGCGCGATGAAGCGGGCAACATCCTTGAGCGGCCTCTCCCGGTTCCCTTCTGCATATCCGGTTGGATGATGGCAACAGGGCCATAGCTTGCAGTGACGCCGCAGCAAGTAACGGCGGCTCCGCATCGCCGTTGACTCCATCGCAGACACCATTGAGCAGAGAAATCGGCACACAGAATGTCTTAAAGCTTCACTCAGCACTTGATTTGTGGCATAGTACATTTCGCAGAGGCAAGTCGCCCGTCATGAGACGAAATACAAATCACGATCTGCGAAAGCAAAACGGTCCGGCACTCGGACACGATTGCTATTGGGCGACGCTGATAAGCGCTATCTAAGCGCAGCTTCTTCTCCCGGCCCTCCGGCCAGAGCCTCTGCAAAACAGCACTCAGCATTCAGCCGTTAGCATTTGAGTCCGTCCGTTGCCCGATGATCCTCAGGCTCCGAGCTTGCAGGTATCCGCTTCAACGTGCCGTTCCGAGGCCAATTTTGATTGGGCTCTAGCCCCCGAACTTTAGAAAGCAGGAAAAAGAAGGAATATGAGATCGGACATGAAGAAGGTCGTGGTGGAACACCCGCGCGGGCAGTCCTGGGTGCCCAACCGCAAATTCGGCGCGCGGCTCGGTTACGTTCCTGATCACGACTACGAAGATGAACCCAAGGGCGTCGGGATTTCTGCCTCATATCGCGACTACGGGTACTGCGAAAAATGGTTTCGCGATTTGCTTGGCCCGCTGGAGAGATACTTGCGCAGCAATGTCGGGAGACCCTGGGACAAGGTTTACGGCGAGATGTGTGCCGGGTTGGACAAACGTAAGGTTACCGGGTTGCATATTTTCCAGCACGTGGAACACTTCGTGGAGAAGAATTGCTACATCGGTGCTGACGGCAATCCATACAGTGATCCCGAGGGGCGGGCTGTGCGCTGGTTCTACGTGCACCCGCGTACCAGGCTGCTTTGCGAGGCTCCGGCCCGCATCGGTGCTCGGGGACGCCGGCGAGCGCGCCTCCTGGCGGAGGACGTCAAGGTTCTGAACCTTGGCAATGGCCGTGGTTACTGGAAACATGATGAAATCTGGTACCGCGTAAAACTGAAATATCTCTTCGTCGACTGGAGAAAGAGAAACGATTCACCCGCGATCTGGGACATCTTTGCAAAAAAGGAAGTGAAACTCGGTTGGGGCGGTCACTGGATTGCCGAAGAGAAGAAGCAATGCAATCACAAAGAGCTTGAGGAAGTGCGTGGGCTGCTCCAAGCACGGCAGCGCAGAATCAGGAAACTGTAGCTCTGCTGGTGGCGAAGAGATCAGTTACTTCGGTGGGTATAGCTCAAGAGAGACAGAGCAGCCCGGCTTGCCGGGAGGACGAAGGTTCGAGGCCTTCTGCCCGTGACTGCCTCGGTTATTCCCCAGCAGTTACAAAAGAAATGAAAAAGCTGTTGCTTCCGCAGAAGCAGCAGCCAGGAGCTAAGGTCATGTCCAACTACAACGTTTACAAACCCGAGAACGGCGCGCCTATTAAAGCGTGGACCAAAGGCGTCCCAGTGGAAGAAGTTGCGCAGAAGCAGTTGCTGAATGTGGCGCAATTGCCGTTCATTTACAAGTGGGTCGCGGCCATGCCGGACGTGCATTGGGGCATCGGCGCGACGGTGGGTTCGGTCATTCCTACCAGGGGCGCAATTATTCCTGCTGCTGTCGGTGTGGACATCGGCTGCGGCATGATGGCGGTGAAGACCAGCCTGAACGCATCGCAGTTGCCGGAAAATCTGCTCGGCATCAGGACCGCAATCGAGAAAGCTGTCCCGCATGGGCGCACCGACAACGGCGGCAAGAACGATCGTGGCGCGTGGCAGAATCCACCGGCCAACGTGGTGGACGCCTGGGGCACGCTCCACGAGCGCTTTGAGCGCATCGTGGAGAAATACCCCAAGCTGAACCATCCGCAGCGCGTCAACCACCTGTCCACGTTGGGAACCGGAAACCACTTCATCGAGGTTTGTCTCGATGAAGCGGAGAACGTCTGGTTCATGCTGCACTCGGGATCGCGCGGTGTGGGCAATCGGCTGGGCACGTTTTTCATCGAGCTGGCCAAGCAAGACATGCGCAAGTGGATGATCAACCTGCCGGATGCCGATCTCGCATACTTGCCGCAGGGCACTGACCACTTCAAGGATTACGTGGAAGGCGTGCACTGGGCGCAGGATTACGCGCTGCTCAACCGCAAGTTGATGATGGAAAACATCATTGCTGCGGTGCGTGCCTGCGGCCTGGTGCCAGAGTTTCAGGCGCATGTGGATGCGGTGAACTGCCACCACAACTACGTGACCTGGGAGCACCACTACGGAGAAAACGTGCTAATCACACGCAAGGGAGCGGTGCGCGCTCGTGAAGGCGATATGGGCATTATTCCAGGCAGCATGGGCGCGCGTTCGTACATCGTGCGCGGCAAAGGAAACCCTGAGAGCTTTACCTCTTGCAGCCACGGCGCCGGCCGGGCGATGTCGCGTGCTGAAGCCAAGCGCCGCTACTCCGTTGCTGACCACATTGCCGCGACGCAGGGCGTGGAGTGCCGCAAGGACGAAGACGTGATCGACGAGACTCCAATGGCCTACAAGCCGATTGATGCTGTCATGGAGGCGCAGAAGGACCTGGTTGAGATCGTCCACACCCTCAGGCAGGTGGTTTGCGTGAAGGGCTAGCGCAAGAGCAGAGGGATCTATGCATCGAGTCAGCTTTGCAGAGAACTCAATTGCATAGATCCCCTGACTTGTTCCCGAACCGAGCTTGCGCAAGTTGTGAGCCGATCGCCGCTTCTACTTCGTCCCCGGCTTCTGCTCTGATGCCGCCGGTTTTTCAAACTTTGAATCCGCAATCGGCACGTTCTGCTCGACCTTGCTGATCTGAATTGTGAACCTGCCGTTCGGGCGCGCGACAGTCCACTGCAAGGGAATCTTTACTCCACCTTCTTCTTTGTAGTCGGCGTAGTCAACTTCTGTGGGATTCAGTCCCAGCGGCGTTGCGGAATAACGCACGGTTCGCACCAGCAGGCCAGAGTCTTTGTCAAAGAAAAGGCGTGTCGGAGGATGGCCCTGGTTAATCCCGATTACCTGCACAACTTCATGGCCATCAATTTTTTCACTTGGGCGGACCTTCAACTGCGCAAACATTTTCTTGAGTTCAGTAGGAAGATGGAAAGTAGCGTCGAAGCTTGCCATTTCGTTTTCCTGAGCGCTCATGTCCCGCGGAGGACGGGGCCCCGGGTTTCCCAGCCAGCCGCTGCTGCCATCGAAGGCCGTGACGTTATCGCCGTTGGGCGTGTGCACAATGGAAATGCGCTTGTTCGGAGCTTTGGCGAAGACTTCCACCGGAAAATCTTTTCCGCCAACGCTCACTTTGCCATCTTCTCTGCGGCTTGTAATCTTTTCCACCGCTGCAGCTCCGCCCACGGCTTGAACGTATTTGCTCAGGACTTCATCGGCAGAGGGCAGCGCCGGCTCGGTCCCTTCTGGTTTTTCCGTCTCTGCCGTCTTTGGCGCTTCTTCTGAAATAATGGGGACGGCAACCGGGTTCTCTGCTCCACGATGGCAGGAGAAGCAGGTCACGGCATTTTCGCCGTTGAAGTTTTCATGATCAATTGCCATCTGCATCTGGATCATTTTGCGGGCGACCTGCTTGGGTTTCTTATCGTCCTTATCAAATGCATTGCGCACGTGACAGAATTCGCACCCCACTCCCAGAGATGCGCTGATGAACTGCATGGCCGGAATAACCTGGTCCGCAGGAACGCCTTTGAGCACCTGGATGTTCTTGAACTGTTGCTCGGCGGTTTTGGAAGTGCCTTCAGTTCCGGCAGTTGACGCATGTTGCGCCCAGAGTGCGCACACGCTGAGAATTACAACCACAGAGATGGACAAACGGATATAGAGCCGGTTCATGCAGTTTCCTCAAGCTGGATTTTCAAAAGCCGAAGTGTAAATGATTGGCCAATGATTTTGAAATGAATCAAGTGAGCGATTCGTTCATATAATCGCAGCATCAGCTTCATCGGCCGGAATCAACGCCGAGAGCACCCTTGAGATCGTCCAGGCTTTTTCCCACCCAGAACTTTTTGTAGTTTTCCACGGTCATCAGCGTTCTTGCCACC
>DATFDA010000275.1:0-3921 GCA_035252525.1 Candidatus Angelobacter sp.
GCCCGGCGCTCAACCTCATTCGTCAGCGACTCGATGTAGTACGAGCCCGCCAGGGGATCAATGGTGTTTGGCGCACCAGTTTCATAGCCAATGATCTGCTGCGTGCGCAGCGCGATCCGAGCCGCGTGCTCCGTGGGCAGCCCCAGCGCCTCGTCAAAAGAATTCGTGTGCAAAGATTGCGTTCCACCCAGCACCGCCGCCATGGCCTGAATGGCCGTACGCACAATATTGTTCTCCGGCTGCTGCGCTGTCAGGGTTGATCCCGCGGTCTGCGTGTGGAAGCGCAACATCAGTGATCGCGGGTTCTTCGCGCCAAAGCGGTCTTTCATCAGCCGCGCCCACATTCTTCGCGCCGCGCGAAACTTGGCCACTTCTTCCAGGAAATTGTTGTGCGAGTTAAAGAAGAAGGAAAGCCGGGGAGCAAATTTATCCACCGCCAGCCCTGCGCTGATCGCCGCCTGCACATAGGCCACGGCGTTGGCCAGCGTGAAGGCCACTTCCTGCACCGCTGTACAACCCGCCTCGCGCATGTGATATCCGGAGATGGAAATCGTGTTCCAGTCCGGCAGGTGCTCATTGGCGTAAGCGAACATGTCAGTGATGATGCGCATGGCCTGCCGCGGCGGATAAATATAGGTCCCACGCGCAATGTATTCCTTCAGCACGTCATTCTGCACCGTGCCGCTCAGCTTGCGCGTGTCCGCTCCTGATCTTTTCGCCACCGCAATGTAAAGCGCCAGAAGGATCGACGCGGTTGCGTTGATGGTCATTGATGTGGAGATTTTTTCCAGGTCAATTCCATCAAACAGCCGCTGCATGTCCTCAATAGAATCAATGGCGACTCCAACCTTGCCCACCTCTCCCAGCGCCATAGGATGGTCAGAGTCCAGCCCGATCTGCGTCGGCAGGTCAAACGCTACAGAAAGCCCGGTGGTGCCGTTCTTCAGCAGGTACTTGTAACGTTTGTTCGATTCTTCGGCATCGCCCATGCCGGCGTACTGGCGCATGGTCCAGAGCCGGCCGCGATACATGGTAGGCTGCACGCCGCGGGTAAAGGGAAACTCACCTGGATAACCCACGTCGCGGTCGTAAACCCAGTGCTGCAGGTTTGCCGGCGTGTACAGCGGATGTGCTTCAATGCTCTTGAGTTCGCCTGCTTCAGCTTCGAGTTTTACGTCTTCAGCCATTGGTCTTAGCCGGGGCCTGGACCCAGCAACTACCTGGATCTTCTCTTCATGGTCTTCTTCGCCCGAGAAAAGGACACCACAGTAAACCAGAGACACACCAGAAAGAAGAGGCCGATCTGCCAGAACGGCCGGGTATTGGCAAAATGGTTGTGGTTTTCATGGTATCGCCTGAACAGGGCTGATCCAGCGACGACCGTAAACATTAGATAAATCAGGCCCGATGCCTGCAACCAGAGCGCATACATGGCGTTGCCGATGGCGCTCACGAACGTTTTGCCGCCGACAAAAATTGCGCCCAAAAGCCGGTCTTTTTTGACCCCTGAACCGGCTTTTTTGGCAGCTACAGTGATCTTGGCGGCTGACGTTACGGCTCTCTGGACAGGACTTTTGGTGGAAATTTCAGGCATTTTGGCTATTGTAGCCCGACTTTTTTCTCCTGGCAGGCCAAAACGCGCCATTCAGGGTGGAAAAACCCCAATTCCGGCGAAACAATCAAACGGCCCCGCCCCTGAACGCATCTTATTCTAGTGCAGAGGAAATTCGTGAATACCCGGCTTAAGAAGTTGATGAAGGAACTCGGAGACGCCATCAACACCACTCTTTCCGAGTCCGACGATATAGCCCAGGTGATTGCCAGGATCAAGGAAGAAGGCTATGACATCTTTCTGGTTCTTGAGGCCACCATCGGCTTCAACCAGCGCGACGACCAGCCCGCCAAGGCTTCACCGCAACTGGTGGGATCCCGGCGTAAGAATCCTGATCCGGAATTCTCCATTAACGCCCACGATGTGCGCTTTTTGAAATCGCTTCGCATCAGCGTCGATGACGCTGCATAAAACTGCATTGCATTGGCCCGGCGTCTGAACGCCGGGTATTTCTTTTTCTGGTAGCATTTTAGCGTTCTCAGGGATTCGTTTTTCGGCGAATCGTCATCTACTTTCTGTTAACTCAGATTCGCCTGATTGAAATGCCATGAAAGATACTCTTGGAGTTCTGCTGGCCGGAGGCGCAGGTGAGCGCCTGTATCCTCTCACGCGTGATCGCGCCAAACCGGCAGTCACCTTTGGCGGCAATTACCGCATCATTGACGTAACTCTCTCCAACTGCCTCAACTCGGATCTGCGCCGGGTCTATATCCTTACCCAATACAAGGCGTTGTCACTGAACCGGCATATCCGTGAAGGCTGGAGTTCGGTGGTGGCGAGCGAACTCGGAGATTTTGTTGAGATTCTGCCGCCCATGAAGCGCGTAAGTGAAAACTGGTATCTGGGCACCGCCGATGCCGTCTACCAGAACATTTACTCCATCGGTTCCGAGCAGCCCCGGCATGTACTGGTCCTCTCTGGCGACCATATATATAAGATGAACTATCAGCTCATGCTGGACCTGCACAACGCTGTGGGAGCCGACGTGACTCTCGCCACCATCCTCATTGATCCCAGTGAGACCTTCCGCTTCGGCGTGATGGACGTGGACCGCCACGGACGCATCATCGGCTTTGAAGAAAAACCCAGAGTCACCAAACTGCGTTCGCCTTACAACCCTGAGATGGTCTCCGGCTCCATGGGCGTCTATCTGTTCAATACTGATGTGCTGCTGCCCGTGCTGCTCAAAGATGCTGAAGATCCCAGTTCTTCGCACGATTTCGGCAAAGATATCCTGCCCAAGATTCTGGACCAGTACAAACTGTATTCATTCAACTTCATTGACGAAAACAAAAAAGAAGCGCTCTATTGGCGCGACGTGGGCACGCTTGAGGCTTATTACGAAGCCAACATGGACCTGGTGTCGGTCTCTCCCGTGTTCAATCTTTATGACAAGCACTGGCCCATCCGCACCCACCAGCGCCCGTACCCGCCGGCCAAATTCGTGTTTGGCGAACCCGGCCGCACTGGCATGGCAATAGATTCCATCGTCTGCCCCGGCTGCATTCTCTCCGGCGGTGCCGTACGTAACAGCGTGCTCTCGCCTGATGTGCGTGTGAATTCCTATACTGAAGTTGATTCCAGCATCATCTTTTCCCACGTGAACATTGGCCGCCATTGCCGCATCCGCAACGCCATCATTGACCGCGATGTCCACATCCCGGAAGACACCATCATCGGCTTCGACCCCGAAGAAGACGCCAAAAATTACCTGGTCACCGAAACCGGCATTACCGTGGTCACCCGCGATTATTCGCTGTTCGAAAGCCCGGTGGCGGTGGATTATTTCACTAGCGAGTAGCTATTCTCAGTGGGGCGGGACGTGCCTGATTCTGCAATCCCTATCACCTGAGATGATGGTAGGGTGCAAAAAGAGTCCACGGAACCCGCCAACACTCGTGTAGTACAGCCGCCCTCGGCTGTGCGAACTAAGCCGAATATCTAGCCACCTACCCCGAAGGTTGAAGCCCCGCTATTTGCGTTCGTAAAACAGGACATTGCCCCGGGCATCAAGTTGTTGCAGCAAGTCGAAGTCGCCAATATTGCGCGTCAATACAGCCAGACCATGTTTACGAGCGGTACAAAAAATCAAGGCATCGTTCAGCAGCCGCTGCCGGTCCCCATCACTGTAACCTTGCAGCCTGGTTAAAATTCCCGTCATCGCGCCAGCATCGCGCCAGATACTCTGATCGGGCAAAAGAGTGCGATGGAGCGGGCGTTTTTCAAGCACGTCAGCTATCTTCTTCACGTTTGCCGCGGTCTCCGGGTGCGCTGGGTCGAGCCGGCCGATTGCGAAAAGCATTTCCGCT
>DATFDA010000276.1:0-4342 GCA_035252525.1 Candidatus Angelobacter sp.
TCTGGAGATCCAGTTAGACCACGCAAAGGACAGATGGTTTATCTGGAACCCGCGAAAGCTGGTGTGTTGCAACACGTGGTAAGAGCGCCCGAAGCTTACATTGTGCCTCGAAGCTCGGGCAAAATTCTGGTGGGGACAACCGTGGAGGACGTTGGGTTTGATAAATCCGTTCGACCAGAAACAATTCAGGGCATGCATCATGCGGCGATAAGGTATGTTCCAGAACTGGCTGCAGCCAATGTGACAGAAACGTGGGCCGGGTTGAGGCCAGGCAGTCCAGATGATTTGCCGTTGATTGGGCCTACTTCAGAGCGGAATGTTTTCGTCGCCAGCGGGCTCTTTCGTAACGGTATTCTCCTGGCTCCGCTGGCGGCCAAAGTTACGGCTGACTTGGTCATGGGAAGGCAGCCAGAGATCGATATCACCGCCTTTGCACCGGCCCGCTTTGCTGCAAACAGGACTTAGCCCTGTTGATTCAGCAGAATCAGCATCTATGCTGCTCAAATTCATGAAAAAATAGGCATGTGGACCTTCAGTACCTGCTGATCCAGCTTCTGGTGAAACTTGGCGTAGCCACGGCCGTGGCCAGCGCGCTGGGACGTTCACGCGAATTCAAGAAGCTGCTGTTCTCGCATCGCCGCACGGTACGGCAAAATCTGCTGTTTATTCTTTTCACCTGTTTCCCATTCGCACTGGGCGTCTACATCCGTTTCAACGTAAAGAACTTTCTCGCCGCAGATATGGGTTTTGAGGCTTCCATTCTCACGGGCGTGATCGGCGGAAGAGTGGCTGGAACGCTGGGTGGAGCGCTCATGGCCTTGCCCGCAATGTTTTATGGCGAATACCTCACTTTGCCCTTGAATGTTCTGGCTGGCCTGCTGGCGGGTTCACTTCGGCACTTCTGCCGCAATGAGGAGGAAATCTGGACCTTCTCGCCTTTTGTTGATCTCAGCGTTTACCGCTGGCTCAGGCGCAATCTTCGCCATCCACGGATTGATTGGCAAACAGCATTCTTCCTGATCATCATTGCGCTCCAGTCAGCACGACTGGAGATGCGCTACGCAGCACCGAAATGGCTGTGGGTGCTCTACCTTCCTTCACCTGTGGCCATGTTATTCGTGTTCGCCGCCACGGTTGCCACCATCGCCATTCCCATTAAGATATGGAACAACGCCCGCATCGAAATGAAACTGGAGGAGCAGGAAAAGCTCCTTCTGGAAGCGCGCATGGACGCCTTGCAAAGCCAGATCAACCCCCATTTTCTTTTTAACACGCTGAATTCAATCTCGTCGCTGGTGCGCTTTGATCCCGACCGGGCGCGAGAGCTGATCTTGAAGCTCTCAAAAATCCTTCGCCGCCTGCTGGGCAAGCACGATGAATTTGTGCAGTTCCGCGACGAAATTGAATTTGTGGACGACTATCTGGAAATTGAAGTGGCGCGATTTGGCCGGGACAAGCTGCGTGTCTACAAGCATCTTGATCCCAACACGCTCGATGTTGCAGTTCCCTCTATCCTGCTGCAACCGCTGGTGGAAAACAGCATTAAACATGGGCTTTCCCCCAAGGTGGATGGCGGCAGCATCACTATTCGCAGCCGCTTGCAGGAAGGCAAACTGATTATTCAAGTGGAAGATGATGGAGTAGGAATGAGCGCTCCTCCGGCCATTGCGGCGCAGACAATGGCTTCCGGCCGCGGCATTGGCATGATGAACGTGGCGGAACGTCTGCATGTGCTTTTCGGCGATGAAGGCAAGATGATTGTCCAGAGCCGCGATGGTCACGGCACCCTGGTTATGCTGGAAGTTCCGGTATTGCAGCAGGATTTGCTTGGTGAGAGCGCATCTACGTCAATCTACGCTGCACGCTCCAGCACGCGTTCATAGAAGCGCTCATATTCGGGAATAATCTTGGTTGAACAGAACCTCGATTGCGCTTCCCAGCGAGCAAGCATTCCCATCTCTCTGAGGCGTTTTTCATCCGACAAAATGTCAATGGCGCACCGCGCCATCATCTCCACATCGCCGACGTTGGCCAGGAACCCAGTCCGTCCATGCTCAATCACCTCCGGCACTCCTCCAACAGCAGTTGCAATGGCGGGCACTTCACATGCCATGGCTTCGAGCGCGGCAAGACCGAACGATTCAAGTTCGCTGGGCACCAGCATGAGGTCAGCAATGGAAAGCTTTTCATTTACACGATCAACTTTGCCTAAGAACTCAACTTTTTTGCGCAGTCCCTTTTTTCCTACCAGCCACTCGGCGCGAGAACGCTCAGGACCATCTCCCATGAGCAAGAGCCGTGAAGGAACTTCTTTCTGTACGCGATCGAAGATTTCAATCACGTCACAAATACGCTTCACGGGCCGAAAGTTGGAAACATGCACCAGAATACGCTCGCCATCATGAGCGAATTCTCCCCGATGGTCTGCGGCTTTGGGATCGCGGCGATAAGTATCACAGTTTACAAAGTTGTAGATCACCTCAATTGGGTTCTTGATCTCAAACTCCTGCAGGGTGCGCTGCTTCAGCCAATTGGAAATAGCTGTAACGCCATTGCTCTGTTCGATGGAATAGCGCGTAACGGGAAGATAAGAGCGGTCCGCGCCGACAATCGTAATATCAGTCCCGTGCAAGGTGGTAACAAAAGGCAGTTTGCGCGGCACGTCCATGGCAGCAAGCATTTGCCGCGCCAGCAAAGCGCTCACGGAATGCGGAATCGCATAGTGAACGTGCAGGATATCGAGGGCATAGATTTCAGCAACTTCTGCCATTCTCGTGGCCAGCGCCAGATCGTAGGGCGGATACTCAAACAGAGGATATTGGGAGACCGTAACCTCGTGGTAAAAAATCTGCGGATGCTGTGTATTCAAGCGGATCGGGGGCTGATAAGCAATAAAATGAACTTCGTGACCGCGGGAGGCCAGCTCAATCCCCAATTCCGTCCCGACTACGCCGCTGCCGCCATAAGTGGGATAACAGGTTATTCCAATTTTCAAACGGGTTCCCCTTGCTGCCTTTCGATGCTAAATGGCTGACCGGGATGCAGATTCTTTCCTGCTTGCGATATCAGGAATAGAGATCAGCGTATGAAATCAGCCCGATTTTCCGGCGGGAAATTAGACTCTTGACCTGCGGAGAGGTAAGCGCTTCAAGCTCAACCTCTCGCGACTTCATCAGGCGTGTGCCCGCTGCTGCAAGTTCGGCATCAGAGTAGCCAGGATGGCACACTAATTCCCACGTCCCTTCCGGCAGGGCCTCCAGAATTGCCAGCAGCATTTTTGAATCCATCTTCCCCGTGGCCACAATGCCCACTGTGCCGTCAGTTGTGAGCATGCCTTCTTCCTGCACGGCCTTGCGAAAGGCCTGGCCAAAAATGCTGAAACAGGTGACACCAGCAGACCGAAGCCACATGGATGTACCGCCTAGAAGGATCGGATGTGGCCAGCATCGCCGGGGCTCAAAAGGATTGCGCACTGCGCGTACGCCGCACGCTTTTGCAGCGCGCAACACAGGCCGAAGGACACTCGGAAACATGTGCGTGTGCTTGTGGCTATCCACGTGCGTAACATTCAACCCGGTGGATTGAATCCTGCATATCTGGGCTTCAGCTTCTGCCTGTATCTCTTGAGCAGAAAGATTGTTCCGTATGGCCGCGAGGGCAAAATCTTTCAAACTGCTGCGGAACCGGACCGCGCCATTGGTAAGTGTCGGAGCGCTTCGACTGGTCGGCTCACCGTCAATCAGAACCACGTGGCATCCTGTGGCAAGCGTGGGCTGGTTTTTTGCAATTTCCGTCGCTTGCTGAAAGCAACGTGAATTAGCCATGACCGTGGCTGACGTGACGATGCCTTCACGGTTGGCCAGCGTTATGGCGCGATTCACTCCTTGCGTAAGACCGAAGTCATCTGCATTGACAATCAGGCGGAGCACTCCAGAGAGTCTAACAAACCTAATCGTGCAGTCGAACCTGAGGCCATCACGGAATCACTGTCAGTTAGATCCGCGATGAAGCGGGAGCGACTGATCCAGCTCTGATTGATCCAGCTCTGCCCGTAGTTGGCGTGCACACGATGGCAGAATATGTTTGAGTGGCGCCTTATAGCAGACAACGTGGGCGGTAAACTCGGTGTAAATCCCAGGCAAGAGAAAGCGGCAGGCTTCCTGACTTGCTCTTATTCCCAGGGATACTTTCCCACCTCTCTGGGACTGATGTCAGCGTAGGTTAATGCTGCATCAGCGGCCTTGCCGACGAGGTCGGCAATTCGAGCAATCTTTTTCCGCCCGCAATAAGACTGAAGTTCTCCCACAATCGTGGAGAAAATCTGCGGGCCGTTGCTGATGGC
>DATFDA010000277.1:0-4097 GCA_035252525.1 Candidatus Angelobacter sp.
TCTGCTGTGACCACGCGGCGACCGCCAGCATGCAAATTGCACACAGAGTAATTTGCCTGATCTGCTTCATGTTCGAGCTACTCCCTTCCTTATCTTTTCGACTGCGAACTATTCAAGCTGGAAAAACGTTACAGTTGATTGTAATCAAAAAGCGATCAGGCTAAGCAGTCAGAGAGTGGGAAGGAGCCTGGGAGGGATAGCCCCACCACCAGCTCCGGAGACGTGGGCGACTGCGATCAGGGGAAATGCAACCCCCGCCGAGCGCATGTTACATCATTGTTGCCATCATGTGGCTGGTCCCCGATCGGCGCATCGGGGGGAATTTTGTAGTGCCGTCTAGGAAGCAATTAAGGAGGTGGCGGAGGGAGAGGGATTCGAACCCCCGATACGGTTTCCCGTATAGCGGTTTTCAAGACCGCCTGTTTCAACCGCTCACACATCCCTCCGCGTGAGGGGTTAAGTCCAGTTTACCAGCTATTGGCCCTTTCTCTTCGCGCTCGGCCCAGCGGAAATCGCTCTAGCGCCGCAACTGCTGCGAAATTGATCTCGCATCACAGCCGTTCAGAATCGATCTCCCTCACAAGCGTTTCAGATGGTCGAGCGAGACTGGCGGCAGGTAAACTGCAATCAGGCGGCGCGTCCACCAATTGCCGGTCTCAGATTTTTCCTTCCATCCAGTGAAGTGGTACTCGTAAAACAGGGCACGGATAAATCTCGGTTTGGCTTGCGGGAACGGATTGGTTTTGAGCAGCTTCAGAGTCGAGTTATCGGCATCCAGCAGTTTCTGGATCATACGCATGAACCACGGCTCGTAGCCGGGGACAAAGATCCGGTCGTCATTGACCATAACGGAAAAAGGAAGAAACCACATGAGCCAGTCGAGGCGCAGGTGATAAGGCGCAATTTGCGGCGGCATGCGATCAGGCCGCCCGGGTTTGGCCTTGAATTCGTATTCCTGCCAGCGGGTCCGCTCGGTCAGCACCGGCTCGTCTGTTCCCTCGATCACAATTTCATGGCGGCGCCTGGTTACGTTTCCGAAAGCGCCGTAAGTGTTTACCAGATGAAAGCGGTTGTAGCTGTAGTTCATGATCTGGTTTCTGGAAATCATATTGAGCGTGGGCTGGATGCTGAGCGCCACCACGCCTGCGGCGATGACATAGAGTAAAACCTGAAACCACAAGGGCGCTGCAACGGTTTGCGGAACAGCAATCGGCAGGAGAGCGAGCACTGAATCGCTAAATGCGGTGATCCCGAGCGCTACGGTCAGCCAGTTGAGCCAAGAATAATTGCCGCTCACGATCAGCCAAAGCTGGTGAAAGATAATCAGCCCTCCAGCAATGGAAGCAAACGGCTGAGGAGCAAACAATCCAAACGGAACAATCACCTGGACGAAATGGCTGAACAACACGGCAAAACGGTGCATGAAGCGGGGAAGGCGGTGAAAGTACCAGCTCAGCGGATTCGGCAGCGGCTGCGTCTCATAGTGATAGAAAAGGCAGGTCAGCTCCCGCCAGCAGCGGTCATGACGAAGTTTGATCAAGCCCGCGCCCAGTTCGGTGCGAAAGAGCATCCAGCGCAGAACCAGAACGGGGATGAGTGAAGGCTTCATCCAATCCGGCCCCATGAAGCTGACGAAGAAGCCTGATTCCAGCAGCATGGATTCCCAACCAAAGCTCAAAAACTTCTGTCCGGAATTCACGATTGAGAGATAGAGGAACCAGAGGACCAGCCAGGTGATCATGGAGAGCCAGAGGGGCCCGCGCTCGGAAAATCCAGCCAGCGCAATGACGGACAAAGCGATTCCGCTCCAGGCGACCACGTCCAAGAGGCGATCAGAATAATGCCAGCAGAAAAGTCCCGGAGCATCCCAGAAGGTAACTCTCTTCAAAAAAGCCGGCACGGGAAGCAAGCCGCGCTCGCCCAGCAGAGGCTTAAACTGCCGCAGGACGGCGATAAACGCCAGCAGATACAACGCCGCTTCCGCGCGCTGAAAAAGCAAGCGCACCAGCCAGACCTTGCCGAAATACCATTCCATATCGCGACTTTGTAATCTGATGCGGTCAGCCCAAAGCAGTGTGGCGCTGCCCTGCCAGTTGCCAAAGCACGTTATTTGGGCAGCGATTATCCTCCTCCTTTGCGCTGCTGCTCACGGAGATGTGAAGAACTGCTGAAATGCGGTGACAATGGTTGCGGCAAATTGCCCGTCAGCTTTTTTGCGCAGGAGTTCGTGGCCTGCATCCTCCATCTCAAGGACTTTGTTTCGCGCCGGCAAGAGAGCGATGGCTGATTGGAGTTCATCCCGAGAAGCGAATGGATCACGCGAGCCATGCACAAAAAGGATCGGGGTTGTAAGACGGGGCCAGTGGGCCGTACGCAACTGCGCCGCACGGCCGGGAGGATGGAGCGGATACGACAGGAGAAGAAGTCCGGAAACGAGGTCAGGGTCATCGGCAACCAGCATGGATGCTTGGCGTCCGCCATACGACTGCCCACCGAGATAGAGCGGACCTGAAACGTGTTGCCGCAGCACCTCTAGAGCGCGTCGCAAGCCTTCGCGATCACGCTCAGCACTTGCGGGTGACGGAGGCCCAAAGGGCCGCTGCTGCCGGAAGGGCAAATTGCAGCACAAAACCATGTACCCAGCCTCAGCGAATGCACGGGCCAGGGACTGCAACAACTTTGACTGGCAATTGCCGCCTGCTCCATGAGTGAGCACCAGGCCGGCGCCATTCGCCCGCTCCGGCATATGCATGAAGCCTCGCACCGGCGGTTCAGCAGTCTGATCGGCAACTTCTCTGATCAGCTCCATAGGGAATCAGGCATGCGCTGCAGCCGAGCGCAAATATTCCACGCGGCTCTGCATGGTGCGGGCTGCCTCCTTGCGGTGGTTGAAGGTCATTGGTTCGAGGGAAAAACTCGCAGTCGCCAGAACGGATTCCTTGGTCAACAGGTTCAGCAGATGTGGAAGCAGCGTCATGTTGCCCCAGTAGCAGGCTTCACGCGCAGCATCTCCATCGCTCAGGAAATAATGCAGCGCCGCCGCGGTGATGGGAATTTTCAAATCAACAGCCGGTTGAAACAGCGATGAATGGAAATGCAGAAGGCGCGAACCGTCGCTGCTGGTCCCCTCAGGAAAGAGTACAAGACGCATGCCACTGGCAAGAGGCAACTGCATTTCCTCCTGGACAGAGTGCGTGTCCGCGCGCCGTGTACGATCTATATATACGGTCCCGGAAAGAGAAGATATCCAGCCCACGCCCGGCCAGGATTTGACTTCTCTCTTGGATACAAACACGCATGCCGAGACGGCGCTGAAAACCAGAATGTCAAGATAGCTCAGGTGGTTGGAGACGATCAGGCCTCGCTCCGGAACGTGACCGTTCACCCGGATATTCACAGCAATGGATGAAAGCAGGCGCACAGACCATCTTTGCAGGATTGAAGCCCGGGTGCGAGTATCCAGGCGGCGCACGACGGCATGAATTGCAAAGTCTGCCAGGCAGCCCAATACACAGCAGCACGCGAGCGCTCCGCGAGTGATCAGGCGCAAGGCGCGGGCAGGCAGGCTGGATTTATTGGTATCCGTCACACGGCTCACTATTTCCACTGTCTTAAAAGAAATTATCTGGTGCGGGAGGACGAAAGTCGACAAATTTTGACCTGCCTTGACCGGCGTCTCTGGAATGATTGGCGAAGAGGCAAAACAATGGGCATTTCCGGTTATCCGCTTATCGTTATCCATGCCAAATCTGCAAGTCAGGCCATCTGGTACGTTCTTCCCATGGCCGGCAGAGGCTCACGTGCGAGTAAGGACAGGGCACTACTGGATGTAAAGCGGCCAAAACAGCTAGACTGGAACGACATGCAACAAAGTTTTTTCACCAGGAAGCAGGCAGTGCAGCCCTGCCCCCTGGAGTAAGCTTCAATTTCCAGATTCTCAGCGAGGCAGCGACAAGAAATGAAGGCACTTATTCGGATGGCGTGTATTGCGGCGCTGGTCACCATTTTGGGCTGTGGCAGCAATAAACCCAACACCCTCGCCAACGTGGCCCTGCTTTATACGGTGGGAGCGGGTTCTAATTCCATTCAGGGATTTC
>DATFDA010000278.1:0-6016 GCA_035252525.1 Candidatus Angelobacter sp.
GGAAGGCAAGCTGCTCGATTGCAACAGCGCCTTCCTGAACATGTATGGCTTTACCTCCAAGCAGGAGGCCATTGAGGCCGAAGCTCTGTCGCATCGTTCTACGCACGGGGAGCGCACGGCCTTCAGGGAAGCATTGAAATCGCAAGGCCACGTGCTGAATTACGAATGCCGGCACCAGCGCAGAGACGGCACACCGTTCTGGATTCTGGAACGCGCCACTATTGTCACGGATGGTTTGGGCCGTCCCGTCATCGAGGGCACCGCGATTGATATTACCGAGCGCAAGCTGGCGGAGATTGCTCTTAAGCAATCGGAAGAGCGGTTTGCCACCATCTTCCGCCAGAGCCCTGTAGGTTGCGTTGTGGTCTCTCTGGAAGGAGTTCTCCTCAGCGTCAATGAGAACCTGCTCAGCATGATCGGCCGCAAGGCTGAAGATGTAATCGGCAAGAGCAGCGTGGAGCTTGGTTTTTTTCCCACTGCCCAGGAGCGGCAGCAATTTTATGAGCTGCTGCGGGCAAAAGGCTCCATCCGGCACATGGAGGTGAGTTTCAAGGACTACTACGGAAACCTTCACCAAGGTCTTTATTTTGCCAACCTGGTCTGGATCGGCGACAGAGAATGCATTTTTGGCATGCTGCTGGACCAGACGGAACATCGTGAGTTACAACGGAAGTTTCTTCAGGCGCAGAAAATGGAGGCGTTGGGACGGCTCGCTGGCGGAGTGGCGCATGACTTCAACAATCTGTTGGGCGTGATTGGCGGTTACGCGGAGTTGCTGGAAAACAAACTTGGCTCTGATGAAAATTATCGCCGCTACTGCGACAAAATTCTGGATACCACGGAACGCGCGGGCGCTCTCACGCGGCAACTGCTTACCTTCAGCCGCAAGGAAATCATCCGTCCGGTATCTCTGCGGCCAGACCAGGTCATTCGCGAGCTGAGCACGATTCTGCCCAGCCTGATGGGCGAAGACATCGAGCTCATCTTGGAACTCAATTCCACCGGCACTCTGGTGATGGACAGAACCCATTTTGAGCAGATCATCCTGAACATCGTAGTGAATGCTCGCGACGCCATGCCGTCCGGCGGCCAGCTTTCTATCAAACTGGCGGACGTCGCCCGGCCGCGCTTGTCAGACTTTGGCAGCCTGGCGGTGAACCAGGCTGTGTTGATTCACATCAGTGACACCGGAGCCGGAATGACGGAAGAGACGCGAGCGCATGCGTTTGAGCCTTTCTACACGACGAAGGAAGTAGGTCGTGGCACCGGCCTTGGACTTGCCACAGTGTACGGAATTGTCCAGCAGTCGAAGGGCGAGATCACCATTAAGTCACAATTGGGGAAGGGAACCCGGGTCAGCATTCTTCTGCCTGCGATTGCCGATACGGAACCTGTGGCGGCGCTGCAACGGGTCAACGAAATCCAGAAAGGCGCGGGCACCATTCTGCTGGTGGAAGACGAACCCGAGCTGCGCAGCGCCAACGCGGAATTCCTCACCTCAATTGGATACTCGGTGATCTGCGCCGGAAGCGGCCCGGAAGGCCTGGATCTGGCGGACAAAGCCGAGTCGATCGACCTGGTCATCAGCGACGTGGTCATGCCCAAAATGAACGGACGGGAATTTGCGGACAAGTTGCTGGAACTCCGGCCTGAAACCAAAGTCCTGTTTGTCTCCGGCTACGCTGATGATGTGATCCTGCGCACCGGCATTTCCGTCCAGGGCACGCCCTTCTTGCAGAAACCATTTTCGCTTCGGCAGCTTGGCAGCATGGTGAATGAACTACTCACCGTGCAGAAGCTTTCCCGACTCTAAGCATTTCGCTTTCCACGCTCATCCAACCAGGCCGCCTACGCCCCTTTTTCTACAAGTTCGGGCGCTTCTTCCACCGGCTGCGGCGGCTGCGGCTTGAACTTCATTGGCAGCAGCCCGCGCACTTCAATGTAGAGCACTGGAATGATGAACAGATTCAGCAGGGTTGAAACGATCATTCCGCCAAACACCGTAGTGCCTACGGAGTGGCGTCCCTCCGCGCCTGCGCCGCTGGCGAACACCAGCGGCAGCACGCCAAGGATGAAGGCAATAGATGTCATGAGGATGGGGCGCAACCGCAGCCGCGCTGCTTCAATGGCCGATTCCACCAGTCCCAGCCCGCGATGCTGCAACTGCTCAGCGAATTCAACGATCAGGATGGCATTCTTGCTCGCCAGTCCGATCAGCATGACCAGCCCGATCTGGCAGTACACGTCATTCTCAAGCCCACGCATCGCCTGTGCGCCCAGGGCGCCCAGCACGGCCATGGGCACCGCCAGCAGAATGATGAACGGCAGAACAAAACTTTCATACTGTGCTGAAAGCGTGAGATACACCACCAGCAGTCCCAGGCCAAACAGCATCAGTGATTGTCCGCCGGCCTGCAGCTCTTCCAGCGAGATGCCCGTCCATTCGTAACCGTATCCTGCAGGCAAAACTTGCTTGGCAACGTCTTCCATGGCGGTAATCGCCTGCCCTGAGCTATAGCCTGGAGCCGCGCTGCCGTTGATTTCAACACTGCGGAACAGGTCGTAATGGTTGATGATGCTGGCGCTGGTGTCGTCTTTCACCGTGACCAAATTGTCCAGCGGGATCATGTGGTTGTCGTCAGAACGAACGTAGAACTGCCGCAGATCGCGCGGCTTGGAGCGGAAAGCCTCATCCGCCTGCACCATCACGCGGTAGGAACGATTGTTGAAATCAAAATCGTTCACGTACTCAGATCCCATATAAATCTGCAGCGCCGAGGTAATCTGGGAAAACGGCACGTTGAGGCTCTTGGCTTTTTCCCGGTCAATGGAAACCACGTACTGCGGGTCGCGCGCGGTAAACGTGCTGAAGAGTCCGCTCAGCTCTTTTCTTTGTCTCGCTTTGGCCAGGAACTGCTGCAGCACGGTCTCCATTTCGTTCAGGTCGCCGCCGCCTTTTTGCTGCAACTCAAATGTGAACCCGCCAAACGTTCCCAACCCCTGGATCGCCGGCGGAGCAAATGGAATTGCAAGCGCATCAGGGATGCTCATCAGTGGCCCGCGAAGGCCGTTCACAATTCCCGTAACGCTGTGCGCAGCCCCATGCCGCTGGCTGATGTCCTTGAGCATGATAAAGATGATGCCCTGGTTGGACGCGGTGCCGGCAAAACTGAATCCCGGTACAGAAAACATCCCCGCAATATCTTTGTTCTGGTTCAGGATCGCCGCGGCCTTGTCTAGGGCGCGCGTAGTGTATTGCAATGACGCTCCGGGTGGTCCCTGAACAATCACAAAGAAATATCCCTGATCTTCTTCGGGAACAAAGCTGGAAGGGACGCGCTGATAGACAAAGTACGTAGCCGCCAAGCCGGCGAGGAAGACTCCAATCACGGCCAGCTTCTTCCGCGTGAGCCCGTGCAGCAGCCGCTCATATGCCAGGGTGCCGCGACGAATGATCTCATTGATGCCGCGGAAGAACCGGTTCTGCGGGCGGTCGCGATGCCGCAGCAGCAATGCCGCCAAGGCCGGAGAAAGTGTGAGCGCGTTGAATGCTGAAATGGCAATGGAGAAGGCAATCGTCAGTGCAAATTGCTGGTACAACCTGCCCGTGGTTCCGGGGAAGAGTGAAACCGGAACAAATACGGCAATCAGCACCAGAGAGGTCGCCACCACCGTACCGGTTACTTCCCGCATGCCCACCTGGGTTGCGCGTCGCGCGTCGCGTATGCCTTCTTCAATGTGGCGTTCTACGTTTTCAATAACGACAATTGCGTCGTCTACCACCAATCCTGTTGCCAGCGTTATGCCAAACAATGTCAACGTGTTGATAGAAAATCCGAAGAACTTGGCAAACAGAAATGTTCCCACCAGTGAAACTGGGATGGTAACTGCCGGAATCACCGTGCTGCGCCAGCCCTGGAGAAACAGGAAGATCACCAGGATCACAATGAGGATGGCTTCCACCAGCGTCTTGATCACTTCCTCAATCGACTGGCCTACGGCAACCGTGGTATCAAAAGCAATCGCGTAGCGCATTCCCGCAGGGAAGCTCTTGGAGAGGCGGGCCATCTCCGCGCGCACGTCTCTATCCACCTGCAGCGCGTTGGCATTTGAGAGCTGCATCACGCCAATGCCCATGGCGTTTACGCCGTTGTAGCGCAGTTGTCCGCCATAGCTCTCCGCGCCCAGCTCCGCCCGGCCTACGTCACGAAGCTGAATCAGGGATCCATCATTGGCCCGCTTGATCACAATGTGGTCAAACTCGTCCGGGGTGGCCAGCCGTCCCACGGCGCGGACGCTGATCTGGTAATCCTGGCCTGTGGGCGCGGGCTGCTGGCCCACCGCTCCGGCCGCTACCTGTACGTTCTGCTCGCGCAGGGCATTGACCACGTCCTGCGCTGTAAGGCTGCGCGCCGCCAGTCGAACCGGATCAAGCCACAAACGCATGGCATACTTGCGCTCGCCAAAAATCACCACGTCGCCCACGCCTTTTACGCGCTTCAGGGCGTCGCGCACGTAAACGTCAAGATAGTTGCTGATGAACAGATTGTCGTATTTATTGTTGTCTGACCAGAAGCCGAAACCCACGACAAACGATCCCGTATTCTTGCCCACGCTCACGCCCGTGGTTTGGACTTCCACCGGCAAGCGGCCCAATGTCGTCGAAGCGCGGTTCTGCACGTCCACGGCGGCGATATCAAGGTTGCGCCCCAGATCAAACGTAGCGGAGATGGAGCTGCTTCCGTCATTGCCGCTGGTGGAAGACATATAGCGCATGCCTTCCGTGCCGTTGATGGCCTGTTCCAGCAGCGTGGTCACGCTGGTCTCCACCGCGCGAGAGTTCGCTCCTGTGTAGAAGGAGCTCACGGTCACCGTGGGCGGAGTCAGGTTGGGATACTGCGCTATCGGAAGCGTTGGGATGGAGACAGCTCCAGCCAGAACAATCAAGAGGGAGCAAACAGTGGCAAAAACCGGCCTGTGAATGAAGAAGCTAACCATGCATTCCCCTGAAGCGGGTAAAGCAGACTTTTGCAGCCTGCGTTAAAAAAATTGACGCCGGCATTCTCCCGGCCCGTTGGCTTACGATTGCGGGATGACCGGCATGCCGTCCACCAGCATCTGGACGTTGCTCACAATCACCTTGTCTCCTGCCTTGATCCCGCCCAGCACCACGTAGTCATTGCCCACCAGATCGCCCACGTCAATGGTTCTCTGCCGTGCCACAGACTGCTGGCCGTTACCCTCAGCCACAAACGCAAACAGCTTGCCGCTCAGTCGTGATACCGCCGTTACCGGAATCAAGGGTGCAGACCGCTCTGACCAAACCACGCGCGCGTGTACCTGCTGCGCGTTGCGGAACTTTGACCCGGCATTCGGGACCTGGGTTTTCACCAGAAGGGTTTGTGAGTCGGGATCTACGCGCGGCGAAATGAAGCTGATCTTGGTGCGCGCCGCCACATTCCCGGCATCATCCAGCAGTTCCACCGGCATTCCCATCCGCACCGCGCCTGATTTTTCTGACGGTATATAGACATACGCCTCTAGCTGTCCGCCGCGGTCGAGTGTGGTGATCTGGGTCTGGTTGGTTATATGGTCGCCCACCCGCACCGGAATATCCCCAATCACGCCGGTCGTTGGCGCGTTCACGGTGTAATACCGTAGCTGGACGCGCTGCTCGTGCGTCGCCGCCTCCAGCGCTTCGGCATTGGCTTTGGCTGCATCATAGGCGGTCTGCGAGGCGTCAAGATCAGCCTTGGCAATCACGCCTGCCGCATATAGCTTCTTTTTGCGGTCCAGGTCCACCGCCGCAAGCTGCATCGTGGCCTGGCTGGATTTCAGCGCCGCCTCCTGATTTTGCACCGTGGCTTCCTGCTTGCGCGGATCAATTTCCAGAACCGGCTGGCCCGCCTGCACTTCTTCGCCGGAATGCACAAAGATGCGCGTGATATCGCCTTCCACCTGCGGTTGCAGGATGGAGGCGTTGCGTGACCTGAGAGTCGCCAGGTAATCCGTGGAC
>DATFDA010000279.1:0-3973 GCA_035252525.1 Candidatus Angelobacter sp.
GATGAATGATAAGGGTAAGGATTCAGAGCTCCGCTGGGTGCTGTGGGTGGATGAAAATTACAGGATCGTGAAGATCACGGTGAATAACAGCAACGTAGAAATTGTGCGCGATGGCGGCGGTTCGCCGGTTTCAGTTGGGGCACTTGCGACAACTCCCCGGAAGTAGATTTATGAATCAAATCCGTAAATTCGGTTTTATCGCATCATCAATCTTTCTTTGTATGTGCTTTGCCGGTTTCGCCCCAGCCCAGCAGAAAGACAGCAAAGGCGGCGGCAGCAAAGTGTGGGATTCCGGCAGCTTTGGCATATTCATCAATGGCAAGCGAGTGGGAACAGAGAAGTTCACAATAGAGCAGCGAGGCTCGCAGATGAGCGTGGCCAACTCTGAGATCACGGTGGATGATGGCCATGGCAAAGTAACGCAGACCGCCGAAATGCACGTGGCTCCCAACGGAGAACTCCTTTCCTACGTGTGGAAGGGAGTGACGCCGCAGAAAGAGCAATCCACGGTGGAACCGAAAGAGCAATTGCTGGTGGAGCATGTGGTTCCGGCCGACCAGAAGAAGATGGATGTGCCGTACATCCTGCCGCCATCGACGGTGATTCTGGATGACAACTTCTTCTCCCAGCGAGAGCTGCTGGTGTGGAGGTATCTGGCGACGGGATGCATTATGAAGCCGAATGAAGGACGCATGTGCGCGCCGAGCCACTTCGGCATCCTGGTTCCGCATCAGCACACTTCAGCTTCTGCCGTGATGGAATTGCTGGGCCGCGAGAAAATCACGGTAAAAGGCCATGAGGAAGAGCTGAATAAATTCAAGATGGAATCAGATGGAGTCGTCTGGAATTTCTGGGTGAGCGATGACTATAAAGTCCTGAAAATGACAGTTCCCTCCAGCAACGTTGAGGTGGTAAGAGACTGAAATCAGATTGAGTAATTGGGTAATTTTGGTAATTGCAAAATCACAGCTGTTCCGCCCCCAAATTAGTCATTTACCAAATTACCCAATTACTAAATTGTTTGTCCTTCCGAGCATGCCGCCAGGCGATAATCGCGATAAACTACCAGAAATCTCCGCAGTATTATGAACAGCCACCGCTCTGACATTCTTTTCTTTTTTGGCGTGCTGATCTCATTGTGGGTCGCGTACACGGTGCGTGACGTGCTGATGCTGATCTACGTGAGTGCGCTGTTTGCGGTGGTGCTGGCGCCCGCCATCGGGCTGATCCAAAAGATGCGGGTCAACGGTTGGCGCGCGGGACGCGGCTTTGCCATTGTCTTCCTCATCCTGATGATGCTGTTGCTGGGAACGCTCTTCATGATCTTTGCGTTTCCTCCCATTTATCACGACGCACGGCAATTCTCTGCTGACTGGCCGAGGCACATGGCCAATCTGAGTGAAGAAATCAAGCATCTGCCGCTCGGCAACAAGGTTGATCCGGCAGAACTCCAGAAATACGCCACAGAAATCGTGGGCGGAGCAGGTGGGCTGTTCCTGAATCTTGCCGGAGGAATCTTTGGCCTGTTTACCGCCATCATCCTCACGGCGTACTTCATCATTGACGGCGAACGGACGTTGCAGTGGGTGATCTCACTGTTCCCTCTGCAACAGCAGAATCGCCTCACAGCAACCTTGCTGCGCGCCAACAAGCGGATGCGCAACTGGCTGATGGGGCAATCCATCATGATGGCGTGCATGGGAATTGCCAGCCTGGTGGTTTATTACTCGCTGCACCTCAAGTATTTTTACATTCTGGCAATGTTCGCGGGAGTTGCCGATATTATTCCCATTGCAGGGCCCATCAGCGCCTTGGTGATTGCCGGCAGCGTCGCCGCGATGGACTCGCCGGAAAAGATGTTCGGCGTGGTTATATTTCACGCGGTTTACGCCCAGTTTGAAGCTGCGTTCCTCTCGCCGCGCATCATGCGCTCGACGCTTAAGCTTTCGCCTTTGACTGTGATTATCGCGTTGTCGCTCGGTGGATCTCTGGCTGGAGTGATCGGCGCGCTGGTTTCGGTGCCGACAGCCGCGCTGGTGATGGTGCTGGCGGATGAATACCTGGTCAAGAAGAAGAGCGCAAGCGCGGCGTCAGCGGATTAACACCGGCCTTCCTGTAATCCCGAGCGGAGCGAGGGAACCCTCTCACTACAGTGGCTCTCATCTCCCGGCCCTGAAGGGAAATGATTCATTCCTCCCTAAGATGTATAACCTGAAGCTCATCGTGGGTATATAGTGATCCCTCGCTTTGCTCGGGATTTTCAGAATCATGAGCCTCGAACTGCTCTGCTAAAATCGGAAGTGAAACCGATGACCAACAAGATTCCAGTAGGCATTCTCGGCGCCACCGGCACCGTAGGACAACGTTTTATTCAGTTGCTTGAAGACCATCCCTGGTTTGAGGTGGCATGGCTGGCAGCTTCTGACCGCTCCGCCGGCAAGATCTATGCGGAAGCCGCAACATGGCGACTGCCTACGCGCATTCCCGAACGAGTAGCGAAGCTCATCGTTAACTCGGCTGCTCCGGCAAAGGATACGCCGAAGCTGGTGTTTGCCGCCCTGGACGCGACGGCAGCCAAAGAGATTGAGCCAAAATTCGCCGAAGCCGGATGTGCCGTTGTGTCCAACTCCAGCGCCTTCCGCATGGCAGAAGACGTTCCGCTGGTGATCCCCGAAGTAAATGCGGACCATACTGCGCTGATCAAGACTCAGCAGTGGTACAAGAAGAACGGCGGCTTTATGGTGACCAACCCGAACTGCTCGGCCATTGGTCTAGTGCTGGCTTTAGGGCCGTTACACCATAAATTCGGCGTAGAGAAGATTTTTGTTGCAACAATGCAGGCAGTAAGTGGCGCAGGATATCCGGGCGTGCCGTCTCTGGACATAGTGGGCAATGTGATTCCATACATTGCTAATGAAGAACCCAAGATGGAAGCGGAGTCACGCAAGCTGCTGGGTATACTGAATGGCGATCGCGTAACGCCCGCCGAGACCATTCTGAGCTCACACTGCAATCGCGTTGCGGTGGAAGACGGTCACACCGAATCAGTCTCGATGCAACTCGGCAAAACGGCCAGCGCTGAAGAGATCATTGGCGCGTGGAATGAATTCCGCTGCACGCCGCAGAAGCTCAATCTGCCGTCTGCACCGGAGCAACCCGTCTACTACGATCCTGCTCCGGATCGTCCGCAGCCCCGCCTTGATCGCGATCGCGGCCGCGGCATGTCTGCCGTGGTTGGGCGTCTGCGTCCCTGCAACATATTCCACTGGCGATTCACCGTGCTCTCCCATAACACTATCCGCGGTGCGGCCGGTGCAGCCATTCTGAACGGCGAACTGCTCAAAGCGCAGGGATATCTCGATTGAGCCGGCGGCGCGGAGTGCAGCCATGATCGTGATGAAGTTTGGCGGCACTTCCGTACAGGATGCGCGGGCCATCGACCGCGTGGCGACGATTGTCCGCGAACGAAGAGCAGAAAAACCGGTGGTGGTGGTAAGCGCGCTGGCAAAGATTACTGACCAACTGCTGGCCATGGCAGCCGCCGCAGGCAATGGCAATCGCGACCACGCGCTGGAACTCTCGCGCGCAGCGCGTGAGCGGCATTACAACACCGCAGTGGATCTGCTGGGTGCTCATGCCTTTGAACAGATTGCGCCGGAATTGGAGGCCGACTTCAATGGCCTTGATGAATTGCTGCGCGGCGTGGTGGCAGTAGGCGAACTGACGCTCCGCACAACCGATACCATTGCAGGCTTTGGCGAGCGGATATCATCCAAAATTGCCGCAGCAGCTTTTTCCCAGCGAGGCATTGAAGCTTGCCATGTTGACTCACGCAATTGCATTGTGACTGATGAGAATTTTGGCAAGGCGGTGCCGCAGTTTGAAGAGACGGACGCGCGCTTAGTCGAGATCATCAGGCCGCTGCTGGAAAAAGGCCGAGTGCCTGTCATGGGCGGCTTTATCGGCGCAACGC
>DATFDA010000280.1:0-3728 GCA_035252525.1 Candidatus Angelobacter sp.
CGAGAGGCATCTGCCTTAATCATACCTTTAAGACAGCATATTTCTCATGATGACAAGGCTGAGTGGCTTCGAGCGAGAGTTCGCTTCACCCTCAACAACTCCGGTGCAAACGTGACTGGCAGTAGCCTTCTACTGTGCAAGATTGTTGGATACAGGATTGGTTGCTGAATTTGTTTTCACATCGGTAGCACAGCCGCCCTCGGCTGTGAGCCAGGAAAACTTCTCCTCAAAGATCGGCCAATCAAATCCGACCGGTCAATTGCCACTCATCCCGTTATCACCGGCTCAATCAATCCATCGGTTTGAAGAAGGATTCCAGCCCTCTTGGAACCTAGTGCCGCCAAAGCTCTGCGCTAATAGCGCAGCACCTGAGTGCCGCAGATCACATCATGCAGGCCGCGCTTGCGTTCCATGAACGCAATCATGATAAAGCCCACATACATGATCCAGCCGGAGAGAATCTTGGCGAAAAAGCGGCCGGTGGCGCGAGCAAAGGAAATCCTGTTGCCTTGATCGTCTGTCACTTTCAAGCGAAGGATGCGTTTGCCCACGGTGCCCTGCCAGGCCGAGCTGGTCAACAAAGCTTCATAGAGCCAGCTTCCGACAATAGCGGCGCCGGCGATCGTGAATATTGCGCCAAACATGCCAGCGAAAAGTTCCGGGCTGGGCTCCCTGTTCTCTTGTGCCTGCTGAATGATCCTGAGCACGTTGGGAAAAATCAGAATGAAGTAGAAAGGAGCAATGACAATACCCAGTAACACTTTATCAATCAGATACGCCACCAGACGGATCCAGAATCCGCCGTAATAACCTTCGGGAAGGACCGGTACAGCCGGATAGGAAGGAGAAGTTGCAGCCGGATACGCTGGCGCCGCTGCTGCGGGATAGGCCGCACCCGGCGGGGGCGATGCGGCCGCTGAAGCTGCGACTGCCAGACGCGCACCGCATTTCTGGCAAAATCCTGCTCCACCGGTGCTCTCCGCACCGCATTGACTACAGAAAACCACATTGTCGCTCATGAAGCGGAATATAAAGCTGCTGGCTACCGGCTGTAAACAGGAATTGCAGCAGGAGTTGATTTTCTGAAATCCTCCAGCATCAGTTCCAGTCCGCCGAACTCAGGGTGAAAGTTCATTGCCACTTTGAAAACTACATCCAGGTGATCGCCGACCTGAAGATTGTCACTGGCCAATCTTCCCGTCATTCTCCAGCCCATAGCTTCGTAGTTAAAGCTTTCCTTTAACCCATTGGTTCTCTGTTTTACGCGCAGTTTGATGTGCTTCTCCTTGATCACACGAGGCGGGAGCAGCAGGTCTACATTCAGGGCGGCAAAAACCGGTTCAGGATTTCCCTGGCCAAACGGTTCCATCTTGGCCAATTCGCCTACCAGAGCAGGAGTTACCTGGTTCAGGGGGAGCTGACAGTCAATAGCAAGCTCAGGAATCAGGTCTTGCGGAGTTAATTTCGCCTGCGCGAACTGGTTCAAGCGATGCTTTAACTCCGCAACCTGTGCACTCGGCAGAGCAAACCCGACGGCATGAGCATGGCCGCCGAAGCGGGTAAACAGCTCGCGGCAGGATTCCAGCGCATCCAGCAGATGCAGCGCAGAAATCGAACGCCCTGAGCCATGCGCCTCTTCCCCGTCTCTGGCTACAACCAGGGCGGGCCGTCCCGTCTTCTCCACCACCCGGGACGCTACAATCCCCACCACACCACGATGCCAGCCCTCGCCATCGAACACCATGCAAAAACGTCCGGTGAGGTCAGGTTCTGCGGCAAGCTGCGCTTCAATTTCTGCGACGATCCGGGCTTCTTCGTTCTGACGTTCGTTGTTAAGTTGATCAAGCTTCTGCGCGATCTCCCGGCAACGCTCCAGATCTTTGCAGGTAAATAGCTCAATGACATCTTTCGCCACATCCATGCGACCCGCAGCGTTGATGCGAGGCCCAAGACGAAAGCCCACATCTCCGGCAGACAGAGCTCGCCCAAGTCCGGCCAGTCCGGAGACTTCCATCAGAGCTTTTAGCCCGCCGTTGACCGGCTTGCGTAAGCCCTCCAATCCCAGCCGGGCCATTACTCGGTTTTCATTCACCAGTGGAACCGCGTCAGCAATCGTGGCCATAGCCACCATCTTCAGGAATGAAGGAATGAGCCTTGCCTGCTCCGGTTCATCCTTGAAGCGACCAAACAACGCTTGCGCGATTTTGAAAGCGACGCCGGCGCCGCAAAGCGCTTTGCAGGGATAGTTGCATCCGTGCTGGTTGGGATTGAGCACGGCCAGTGCATTTGGCACGCCTTCATGCGCTTCGGGCAAATGGTGATCAGTGACAATCAGGTCCAGGCCTACGCGCCGGGCGGTCTCGGCAGCCTGAAACGCGCGAATGCCAGTGTCTACGCTGATAACCAGCTTCACTCCCGCCGCGGCTGCTCGTTCAATCACATCATCCTTGATGCCGTAACCTTCTTTGATCCGGTGCGGCACATGGAAATCCGCTGTTCCGCCGCAGAGCTCAATTGCGGTTTTCAGGATCACCACTGCCGTTGTTCCATCGACATCGTAATCGCCGTAAATCAACGTCGATTCCCGGTTGGCAATAGCGGCACAGATGCGCTCAACGGCCTCGGCCATGTCTCGCATGAGATACGGTGAATGCAACTGAGAAAGCGCTGGAGAAAGGAAAGCAGCAGCTTGAGCAGGGCTGCTAACTCCACGCAGAGCCAGCAGGCGCGCCATGAGCGGAGGAATACCCGCTTCCTTCTGGAGCTGTTCTACCAGGGCAGCTTCCGGCGTGAGATAAGTCCAACGCATGAAGGCAGGCTAACCTAATCTTCGTCCGGGTCAGAGTCGTCGATCAGGATGCCATCGTAATCGTCGGCCGCATCTTCCAAGCGCTGGAAGGATTCGTACCACTCGGTCGAGAGCTCGTAAGTAAACATGACGCCCTGGCAGGGGAAACCGAGTTGAACCAGGCCTACTTTGCCCACGAATTCGCGCAGCCAGCGGGCCTCGTCAACGTCTTCCTCGCTCATATATTCGATTTCCTGGAGACGGTTCAGCAGCAAATCAACATCTTCCTTCTCCAGTTCCACGAAGCTCATGGTGACAAAGCTGATACCCGATGCTTTTGCCAGTTCGACAAAGTCTTTCCAGCTATCCGGGTGATCTTCGTCTGTGGCCCACGGTACCGTGGCGACGTCCTCACCCACGTATGCGTTGAAGCGGCGCAAACCATGACCCTCAATAAAAGCGATCATGTCATCTTTAAGGTTGTGCAGGTCCTGTTCCATTCTCTTCTGAACATGATATCGCGTTCCCGGTCCTGATTAAACAAACGGCATATCATAAGACAAGGGGAGAGCGACCACTGCCTCACAGCCGGTGCGATCAGAGCGGTTGGAGAGTTGCAGAACGCCACCGTGTGCTTCAGCAATTTGCCGGCTGAGAGTAAGCCCAATGCCGCTTCCGCCGTGCTTGGTGGTGAAGAATGGAACAAAAAGATTGTCGCTGTTGAGAAGGCCGGGGCCCTCGTCACGAATAAAAATTTCCACGCTGCGGGCGTTGGCGCGCCAGCCCACTTCCACTGATCCCGCCTGTTTGAGCGCTGGATCGAGGGATGCATCCACCGCATTTCTGATCAGGTTAATGAGTACCTGCTCGAGTTGGTCAGGATCAGCATCAATCGTCAGCCGCGGACCTTCTATGGTCTTTACCTGGAGGCGCCTCTCCA